>DATKFO010000386.1:0-9445 GCA_035544355.1 Thermoanaerobaculia bacterium | reverse complement strand
GATGTGACCGTCTTTCCTGCGACCACGCCGGCCGAGGAGCTGCTCGCGCAGAAGTTCGACGGCGTCGTGCTGTCGAACGGCCCCGGCGATCCCGAGCCGGTGACGTACGCGCAGGAAAACATCCGCCATCTCGTCGGCAAGCTCCCGATCTTCGGCATCTGCCTCGGCCACCAACTCCTCGGCCTCGCCCTCGGCGGCAAGACGTACAAACTGAAATTCGGCCACCGCGGCGGCAACCATCCGGTCAAGGACCTGCGCACCGGCCGCGTCGAGATCACCGCGCAAAACCACGGCTTCTCCGTCGATCCCGACTCGCTCAAAGACAGCGACGTCGAATTCACGCACATCAACCTCAACGACCAGACCCTCGAAGGCTTCCGCCACCGCACCGAGCCGGTGCTCGCCGTGCAATACCACCCCGAAGCCGCACCCGGCCCGCACGACTCGTTCTATCTATTCGGAGATTTCCTTCGGATGATGGAGGAGTTCAAGAAGTAGGTCTCTGCGAGTGCCGTCAACGTAGGACCGGCTCTCAGCCGGTCCAGGCCGCCTAAGAGGCGGCCCTACGTGGAGCGAGAGGCCAAGAAATTGCCCGCCGCCCTTTCGGGCAACGGGCAACGAGCAACGAATCACTCGCTCACTCAGAGAAAGAACTCTTTCTCCGCTTTCTCCCACTCCACGTCCGGCAGTTGTTCGATGAGGCTGCTCACCGCGACTCCGCCGTCCTGAGCGAGGGCTCCGGCGGGCACGGCGAAAGCGCGGAGGCGCGCGGCTGCGTCGTCCATCCAGCGGCGGGCGAGGGTGCCGCCGAGGAGGTTGCGGAAGTTCGTCTTTGCATCGGGGGAGTTGACCGTCAGCAGCCAGCCGTCGCCGTACGGATCGTTGCGCACGGCGGTCGGATTCGTGAGCGCGGTCTCATTGAGATCGACGACCGTTCCCTCGATCGGGGAGACGAGATCGATCTCGCGTCCGTTGTGATGCATGGCGATGATGCGTTGTCCCTGGCGGATCCACTGGCCGCGCTGCGGCACGTCGACGCTCGTGATCTCGCCGGCGAGCTTCGCGGCGAAATCGTCGACGCCCACGCGCACGAGATCGGGCGTTTCGGCAGCGGCCCACGTGTGGCCGCGGTGATAGAGCAGATTGTCCGGCACTTCGAATCCCGCCACGATCGCGGGGGTAAGTCGCGGTCGTGCCGGCGCCTGGAGCGGTTTTTCCTGCGCGATCGGAAGCGGTTTGCGGTCGAGCAGGTGATCGATGAGCAGTGCCACGACGAAAGTGAGAATGACGAAGATTGCGACCATGATGTGCCTCCTTGTTGATCTACACCATTGATCTACATAGGGCGGCGAAGGGTGATGTGATCGAGTCCCACGGCGGCGAGGAAGGTGAGGATGACGAGCAGTGCGATCATTGTTTTCTTGCTCCTTCTGCCGCGCACTAAGCGCAATCGCGATGCCGCATCGCGTGCCGGAGGTCAAGTTGTTGACTGTGCGGGAGTAACGCGAAATCGATCGATTTCGCTGTGGTAAAAATCAGCGGAGATTTTCAACAGTCGCTGATGAAGATCGCAACGAAATTCAAAACCCCTGATCCGCGTGTTCGCCGAACGTGCGCTTCATCGTGCTCACGATCTCGCCGACGGTGCAGTCGTTGCGCACGGCGTCGACGATGAACGGCAGCAAGTTCGCGTCGCCGCGTGCGGCGTCGTCGAGCGACGCTAGCGCATGCTCCCACGCGCCGGTGCGCTTCGTGCGGAAGGCGCTCAGGCGCGCGACCTGATCGCGCTCGACGCTCTCGTCGATGGTCATGGTCGGCATCGAGGTCGATTCTTTCTCGATGAATTCGTTCACGCCGACGACGATCGCCTGCTTTTCCTCGAGCGCGCGCTGGGCGCGATACGCCGACTCGCCGATCTCGTGTTGCATGAATCCCGACTCGATCGCCGCGAGTGCGCCGCCCATTTCGTCGATTTTTTCGATCAGCTCGTGCGCTGCGTGTTCGATGTCGAGCGTCAGCGCTTCGATCGCGTACGAGCCCGCGAGCGGATCGGCCGTGCGCACGATGCCGGTCTCGTACGCGAGCACCTGTTGCGTGCGCAGCGCAATCTTCGCCGCCTCCTCGGTCGGCAGCGCGAGCGCTTCGTCGCGGCCGTTCGTGTGCAGCGATTGGCATCCGCCGAGGACTGCGGCCATGGCCTGGTAGGCGACGCGGATTACGTTGTTTTCGGGCTGCTGCGCGGTGAGTGTGGAGCCCGCGGTTTGCGCGTGGAACCTGAGCGCGATGGACCGGGCGTCTTTCGGCGCGTGGCGCTCCTTCATCAGCGTCGCCCACAACTTTCGCGCCGCGCGGAACTTCGCGACCTCTTCGATGAAATCGTTGTGCGCGTTGAAGAAAAACGAAATGCGCGGCGCGAACGAATCGACGTCGAGCCCGCGCTCGATCGCGGACTTCACGTACTGCAATCCGTTCGCGAGCGTGAACGCGACTTCCTGCACTGCCGTCGATCCCGCTTCGCGAATGTGGTAGCCCGAAACGGAGATCGTGTTCCAGCGCGGGACGTGCTTCGCGCAGAACTCGAAGATGTCCGTCACGATGCGCAGTGACGGAGCCGGCGGGAAGATGTACGTGCCGCGCGCGGAGTATTCCTTGAGGATGTCGTTCTGAATCGTCCCGTTCAGCTTCGACCAATCGATGCCGCGTCGCTCCGCGACGACGAGCAGCAACGCCAGGAGAATCGACGCCGGCGCGTTGATGGTCATCGAGATCGACACGCGATCGAGCGGAATCGCGTCGAGCAGCAGCTCCATGTCGTCGATCGAATCGATCGCGACGCCGACCTTGCCGACTTCACCGCGTGCGCGTGTGTCGTCGGAGTCCATGCCGATCTGCGTGGGCAGATCGAATGCGACCGAGAGTCCCGTCGTCCCGCGCTCGAGCAGATAGCGATAACGCTTGTTCGATTCCGTTGCCGTCGAGAAGCCCGCGTACTGCCGCATCGTCCACAACTTGCCGCGATACATCGACACCTGCGGCCCGCGCGTGTACGGGAACGCGCCCGGCTCGCCGAGGTCTCGCTGCGGATCGAATCCGCGATCGCGCAGCGACGATTCGTCGAAAAACACAGGGAGCTCGAGATCGGATGTGGTTTTCACAGCTCGTACTTTATGAGAAGTGGGCAGTGAGCAGTGGGCGGTGGGCAGAAGAGAGGCGCAGGTCTCTGCCCTGCCAACTGCCCACTGCCAACTGCCCACCCGTATAATCACCGCCCTTCATGGCCCTCAACGGCAACCTGAAAACCATGCTCCCCGGTGACCTGCTCCAGTGGCTCAGCCTCGGGCAGAAGAGCGGGACGTTGGTCGTCACGAACAAGGCCGTCGAAAAAAAAATCTTCTTTCGCAACGGGCGCGTGATCTCGTCCGCGTCGAACGATCCGCGCGAGTACCTCGGGCAGTTCCTCATGAGCCACGGTTATCTCACCGAGCCGGAGCTCACCAAGGCGATGGAGGTGCAGCGCTCATCGGGAATTCTCCTCGGGAAAATTCTCGTGATGATCGAAGTCATCACCGAAGAGGATTTGCATCGCCTGATGCGTCTGAAGGCTGAGGAAGAGATCTACGACATCTTTCTCTGGCGTGACGGCGATTTCTACTTCGTCGACGACGATCTGCCGAAGATGGAGATGATCCCGCTGCAGATCGACGTCACGGGAATCATCATGGAAGGCACGCGGCGCGTCGACGAATGGATGCGCATCCGCGAGCTCATTCCGAACGAGACGCTGATCCCGGTCGTCGAGAAAGAGATCGTGTACGACGATCTCGAAGAAGTGCAGGAGCCGATCGTGCGCGCGATCGACGGGCGCCGCAGCATCGCGGAGATCGTGCTCGAGAGCCGCTCGTCGTCGTTCGTCGTCTGTTCGAACGTGCACGCGCTCGTGCGCGAAGGCTTCGTGCGGCTCGATGCGCCTGCGCCGACTGCGGCGGAAGAGCCGACGCCGGTCGTCGTCGCGCCCGCCGAGTTCAACGAAGACGACGAGATCGCGTCGTTGCTCACGGCCGCGCAGGCTGCGTTGCGCGCGAAAGATTTCGAGAAGACGCAGCGCTTGTTGAAGGCTGCGCAGAATCTCGATCCGACGCATCCGAAAGTGCGCAACTCGATCAAAGGCGCGGAGAGCGTGATCCTCAGCGAGCTGCGGTCGCAGGGTATGTCGGATTCGAAAGTGCCGAAGGTCTCGAAGTCGCTCGACGAGATCACGCAGATGAACTTCACGCCGAACGAAGGCTTCATCCTCTCGCGCATCAACGGCCAGTGGGACATCGGCTCGCTGATCAAGATCAGCCCCATTCGTGAGACCGACGCGATGCTGATCTTCTTTCGGTTGTGGCGCGATGGAATCATCGCGCTGACCTGACATTCCTCCCGCCCGCACGTCATCGCGCGCTCCTTCCACGTTTTCCAAAACCCGCGCTTGACTCTACTTAATGGCGGACATAACGTTGTATTGATCGGTGGATTTGCTTCGGTAGGCATCCGTACAACCAATGGAAGGGGGATTTCCATGAGTGAAGGAACTCTCGAGTACTTGGTGTCGAAAGCCGGCGAGGTGTGGAACAAGTTGCCGCATGGCGGCTGCGTCAGTCCCGAAGAAGCGAAGAGCAGCGTCCAGTCCTACACCGACGAAACGATTGCCAACACGGCGGGCTTCAACGCGTTCAACGAGGCATTTCTCAAGCAGGACATCGACGCGATCATGGCCAACATGACCGACGATCCCGTCTTCGAAGCGCCGTTTTTTCAGCCGAACGGCATCTGCTTCAAGGGAGTTTTGCTCGTCCGTCTCGCGTGGGAGCTGACGTTCAAAGTCGGGATCACCTTCGAGGTCCAGGAAAGCTTCTCGACGGGTGATCGTGGCGTGGTGCGCTGGAATGCAAGCGCCCAGGTGGACGGCAAGAAGCAGACTCTCAGCGGCTGTGATGTCTTCTATCTGAAGGGCGGCAAGGTGGCGGCCAAGCTCACCTACAGCAAGACCGACAACTTTTTCGGTGTGAAGATCCCGGCCTGAGCCGGAAAGATTTCTGCTGCATATGAGGAGCTCGCGATGCGAAGCATCAAGATTCGTGTGACCCTTTGGCTCCTTGCCTTTCTGTCGATCGTCGCCGGCTGCGAGACGACGAGCAATCCGCCGTCGCCGAAATCGGAGTCGGAGCCGGCACCGGTGACGTGGCCATCGCAACCGCCCCAGTCCCCGCAGCCGGTGGAAGGCTTCAGCGCCAACACCGTGACCCTCGATCAGGGTTGGGACTCTGACAGAATCCAGAAATTCTGGTTCACCGGACAAGGCTCGGAGGTGCTTCCGCGCACATGGATGCTTGCTCTCCAACGACCGACCGGTGAGCGCTTTGCTACGGCGGCGACCTTCGACCAGTACCGATACCTGCCCGCATCGCCAACGAAGTTCAACCCGGACGGCTGGCCGCTGGGATTTGCCAACAGCAAGGATCCCGCGTCGGGAGTGGAGTGGTTCGGTTACACCTGCGCCGGCTGCCACACCGGGAGGGTGGATTACGGCGGGAAGAGCATGATTCTGACCGGCGGGGCCACGCTGGCGAACCTGAGTGGATTCCTTGGGGATCTGATCGACACGATGCGGGCGACCGCCGTTGACGACGCAAGGCTCGCGCGGTTCGCCGATCAGGTCCTGGGTCCAGGCAGCAACGCTACGGCGCGCGAGCAGCTCAAGGCCGAGTTGCTGTCGATCGCCGGCTCGATGCAAGTGCGCAAGGACGGAATGGTCGCATCCGATAATGCCCGCCTCGATGCGTTCGGCACGATCTTCAACGAAATCCTCGCGACCGCGCTCGACCTGCCGAACAACCAGCGGTTCGCCGACGGGCCAGTCTCCTACCCGTTCATCTGGGATTCGTCGCACACGGACCGCGTGCAGTGGAACGGCGCGGTGTCCAACGCCGGAGTGCAAGGCCCCATCGGCCGCAACGTCGCCGAGATCCTCGGCGTCTTCGGCCGGCTCACCATCGACCCCTCGCGGAAAGGCGGGTACTCCTCCTCGATCGATTTCAAGAACCTCGGCGACCTCGAACTGTGGCTCAAGGGACTCTGGTCGCCCCTCTGGCCGGAGGAGATTCTGCCGCCTCTCGACCGTGCCAAGGTCGAGCGGGGCAAGGCGCACTACACAGCGCAGTGCGCCTCGTGTCATGAGGTGATCAATCGCACCGATCCGACGCGCAAGATCTACGCGACGATGGGAGCGATCAAGGACGTGGGGACCGATCCGCAAATGGCGACTGCCTTCGCCAATCGGAACGGCAAGACCGGGCGTCTCGAAGGAAAAAAGGAGTACTACGTCCTCGGAAGGAGCCTGACCGCCGAGGAGCAGGGCATGTCGATCCTGAACAACGTTGCGGCCGGAGCGATGGTCGCCGACATGGAAGAATCGGGCGAGGCGGCGTTGAAGGATTTCGAAGGTTTTTATCGCGACGCCGCCAAATACGACCCGATCGCCAATCCGGCGTACAAAGCACGACCGCTGAATGGCATCTGGGCCACGCCTCCCTACCTGCACAACGGCTCGGTGTCGAGCCTGTGGGAGTTGCTGCAGCCACCCGAGAAGCGGAGCCGGAGCTTCTACGTCGGCAGCTACAACTTCGACCCGGTGAAGGTGGGATACGAGACCGGGCCATCCGCGGTGACGACGCTCTTCAAAGCCGAAGGCGTGGGCAATTCGAATGCCGGTCACACCTACGGCACACAACTGACCGATGCGGAGAAATGGGAGTTGCTCGAGTTTCTGAAATCGCTGTAGAGCAATGGCATCATCGCGCGGACATGATCCGATGCGCACTGTCCGTTCTTTTTCTCATCGTCTCGATCGGATCCGCGGAAACGATTCAGGTTCGCGAAGATCGCTCGCGACGCAACGGTCGCACGATCGACGTTCACGTCGAGATTCTTCGTGCGACCGGTACGCCGGCGCGCGATGCGTTGTTCATCTTTCAAGGCGGACCGGGACAGAGCGCGACGCAGCTCGCCGATTTCTACGGACGCACGTTTGCGCGTGCTCGAGAGTCGCGCGACCTCGTGCTCGTCGATGTGCGCGGCACGGGCAAGTCAAATCCGCTGCCGTGCGACGTCGGCGTCGAGCCGGGCGAGCTCTTTCCGCTGAGTGCCGTCGCGCGTTGCCGCGACGAGCTCACGAAGCGCGTGGATCTGACGAAGTACACGACCGCGGATATCGTGCAGGACGTCGAGGAGATTCGCGCCAAGCTTGGATACGAGCAGCTCGATCTCTACGGCACGTCGTACGGGACGCGCGTCGCGCTCGAATATCTGCGGCGCTATCCGTCACGCGTGCGCGCGATGATCGTGAAGGGCGTCGTCGCGCCATCGATGCGGTACACCGTCGATCCCGCGCTCGACACGCAGCGATCGATGGACAAAGTGATCGCGCTCGCGCCGTCGCTTCGCGAAGATCTCGACAAGTTGTTCGCGTCGCTCCCGATTCGCGGAGTCACTCGCGATGACGTCGCGGTCGAGCTGCGCGGGTTGCTGCACTCCGTGCCCGGAATCCAGCGCCTTCCCGCACTCGTGCGCGATCCGAACGCGCTCGTCGACGGCATCCCCGACCATCGCCACGCCCTCTCACGCGAGCTTTCCCTCGGCATGTACTTCTCGGTCACGTGCGCCGAGGATGCGTGGCGCGTTTCCGACGCGGACGCCAAGCGCGAAACCGCGAACACCTTTCCGCGCAACTACTGGCATCGCCAACTAACGCGCGCGTGCACGATCTGGCCACACGCGAAACCGCGTCGCGAGATCGCGAAGCCCGTGCGCGCGAAGGCACCCGTGCTGATCATCTCCGGCGGCTACGACCCCGTCACCCCACCCCGCTTCGGCGAAGAAATCGCGCGAACACTGTCGAACAGCCGCCACCTGATCATCCCGAACGGCAGCCACTCGTTTGCCGGAATGACGGGATGCGTCGATGTCGCGATGAACGCCTTCCTGCTCGATCCCGATCCGAAGAAGGTCGATGGCTCGTGCGTGGAGAAGATTCCGCCGCCGTTGTGAATCACGCCCACGGATCGATCAACGTGATGCCGAGTCCTTCGAAGTGGCGGATGTTGCGTGTTGCGAGCGTTGCCTTTCGTGCGGCGGCAATGCCCGCGATTTGCACGTCGCGAATTTCTATAGGACGTCCCGCTCGCCGTCGCTCGGCGGCGAACCGCCCCGCTGTCTGTGCGGCTGCTTGATCGAAGGGAAGTACGCGACCCTCGAAGTCTTCGGCAAGTGTTTTCTCGAACGCTTCTTCGAGAGCGCGGCGGCGTCGTCCCGCTTCGAGGATCTCGATGCCGAAGCGAACCTCGAAGACCGTAATCGAAGTCGTCCAAATCGACTCGGCAGGGACGGAGTCGAGCCACGACAAAACGCTGATATCCGGCTCGCTGCGCATGATCGTCGAGAGTACGTTTGTATTGAGCAGAATCATTCGTCGAACTCTGCCGGGCGAGCGGGCTGTCCGCGGAGCTCCGGAATGTCTTCCTTGAGACCAATGCGCGCGAACCGCGACGCAATGCGCGACCCGAGGGGTGTGCGGACACCGCCTTCTTCGCGAACGGCATTGCGAAGAATCTCGCGCACTTCTTCCTCCGTGCTGCGTCCGTGGCGATGCGCGCGGCGGCGGAGTTTTTCCTTCACATCTTCTTCGAGCTGGCGAACGACGAGTTGTGCCATGGCGCGATGATATCACGATATCGTAATCATGTTCATCCTCAATTCACGCTCTACACCTCGGCACACCCGAAGACGTCGCGTGCGATGACAAAAAGAAACGGACAAGCTTGAGAGCTTGTCCTACGTTGCTCAACGTAGGGCCGCTTCTCAGGCGGCCCCTACGCGAGCCCGACGAGCGCGCGCACTTCGAGCTCGAGCGCGTTCATTTCGCCGTGATCGGTTTCGTGGTCGTAGCCGAGCGCGTGCAGGATGCCGTGCAGGATCAGGTACCGCACTTCCGTCGCGAGCGAGTGCTTTTCGTCGTTCGCCTGGCGGCGCGCCTGGTCGATCGAGATGACGATGTCGCCGAGGGGGCGGCCGCTGCGCGAGGGATCGGCGTAGGAGTCGTCGGCAGGGAAGGTGAGGACGTCGGTGGTGCGATTCTTTTTTCGGAACTGACGGTTGAGCGTGGCCATCGCCTCGTCGTCGATGAACGCGATCGAGACTTCGGCGATCTGTTCTTCGAGTCGATCGAGCTTGTCGAGCGTGAGCACGACTTTGCGCACGTACGACGTGATCTCGCGCTTGCTGAATCGCGGGATGCTGCCGGTCACTTCGACGTTCACGATTCGCGATCCGCGCGGTCGTAGGCGACGACGATCTTCTGGACCATCGGATGGCGCACGACGTCGCGATCGGTGAAGTCGAAGAACTT
>DATKFO010000385.1:0-3473 GCA_035544355.1 Thermoanaerobaculia bacterium | reverse complement strand
GTTCTCATGGACAGGCTGAAGCCTGTCCTACGTCGTTTCCTCTGGTAACTGGTAACCATGAACGCCTCATCAGTAACTTTATTTGGAATATCACAACCCCCGCTCTTTTTGCACACTCACGAAATGCCTCGAGGACTCCTGCCCGGCGTTCGGCCGACAACCAACCCACCCCGGATTGTCTGCCGCAGCGGCGGAGCGATCCTGAGCGCACGGAGACGCGCCACTCTTCGCGATGCCGGGCAGCTGTTCCTCCTCGCCGGTGTGGATTATCTGTACTACGGCTGGCTCGATGCGCGGCTTCCGTTTCTCGATCGCGAGCATTCGTTCGCCATCATTGCCTCGCTGAACATCACGATGCTCGCGTGGGTGTGGCTGTGCCGCGCGATTCCGCGCTGGTCCGCGAAGCGCGTGGCGTCGACGTGGTGTCTATCCGAGCGAGCCCGGTTCTTCGCCGCCGCCGACCGGCTTCAGTAGCCGCACGAGCATCACGATCAGCACGATCGCGGCGACGGCGATTCCGATCCAGAAGAATTTGCGTGCGCGACTCTCTTCGTCGGGAGCTGCCGTCGCGCCGGCGGGCGCCATTCCGAGCTCGCGCGCGGTTTGTCCGAACAGCCGCGGCGCGAGCAGCGCGAGGTCGTAGCGCGGCGCGCTCGCCTGTCGATTGCCGTACAGCAGAAACAGCTGCGTTCCAGGGTTGTAAAAGCGCAGCGCGGAGGAAGGAAAAAGAAGTTGCGCGGAGTCGATCGACAGCGGCGCATTGTCGCCTTCGTCGACGACGAGCTCGATCGCGCGCGCGCCGAACATCGGGACATCGAACGACAGCGGCGGAGGCAGCAGCTCCGGATCGCTGGTGCGCCACATCGCAGTCCCGAGAATCACCGGCTGGCGATTGCGGTGATCGTCGCCGGCCCCGCGCAGCGTAACCTCGCGCTCGAACACGCGCACGCCGGTCGTGAGCACGAAGCGCGTTCCCGCCGGCCACGTGTCGTAAGGCAACGCGAAGCGATAGATCGAAAGCTTCCCCTCGGACGCCCGCTCCGGAATCTTCAGCTTCACCGGCCACGGCTCCGCGCGCCTCTCGACGATGTACGGAACCTGATGGCCGCTCTCGTCGGCGATGCGGATGTCGGCGAGCGTGAGACTGTTCGCGAGCGCGTCGGCGTCGAGAAGCAACACCGACAGTCCGACGGGTCCTTGCTGAATCTTGCGGCTCACGCGGAATTGCTCGCGATCGATCGGTCCGCCAAGCGGGATCGGAGCGCCTGGGCGATCGATGATGTAGTCGAGACCCGGCGCCGTCGCGACTTTCGCGATCGCGGTTTTTCGTTCGTGCACGTACGGACGCGATGCCTCGACGTCGTACGCAGGCGCGCTCAGCGAGTCGTTTCCGTAGCGAAGCTCGAGCGGCGCGCCGTCGGGTGATTCGAAGTAGATCCACGGCTGCGGCGCGAGTCGCGCACGAACCTGCGTGACGCGCAGCGGCGGATTGTTGCCGTTGTCGATGACGAGATGCAGCTCGCGACCGGCCGGCGTTGCGACCGGGATCTCCATCTCCGACGCGACCGCGCCTTCGCGCTGCGCGCGACGCAGCGTGCCGCTGCCGAGCGGCACCGGTGTCACCTGTCCATTGTCGAAGCGCGGCTCGGTGATCTGCGCGTTGCGAAACACATCGCCGCCGCTCGCGTCGGCAACTTCGATCGACGTGACCGGCAGATGCGGACCCGGAAGCTCGAGACGATAGCGGCTCTTGCCCGGCTCGCTCGCTCGCTCCTGAAATTGGAGATGGGCCCAGAGACTCGCGGGCGGCGTCGCGGAGTCATGGATGCGTGCGCTCGGCTTGATGTTGCCGGAGACGCGCGCGCTCGCGCGGTCGTCCCACGTCACGCGCAGGTAGCGATACTCCCCTGCGGCAAACTCGATCTCGAGGTTGCGTAGCTTTTCGTCGGGCAACTCGAACACGGTTGCGTCGGCGAGCAGCGTCCAGTGCGCGCGATCGCCGCTGCCTTCGAGCGTCGCGTGTTTGAGAAACGGCGCCGCGATGCCTTCGAGCTTCAGGCGATCGACGTTCGTCGCGCGACCGAGATCGACTTCGAATCCGCTCGTGTTCTTCGTCGATGCGATCGGAAGAATCCGCCCGCCGAGCCAAAGCGGCTCATTCAACTCCGGAGGGACGAGCAGATATCCGACCTCGCGGTTCTGCGCGTCGAACAAACGCACATCGCGCAGATCGGGTTGCGAGCCGGCGATCAGCGTGACGTCTGCTTCGAGGCGATTCGGTCCCTTCGCGCCGGGCGTCACGGCTCGCGAGTAGCGAAACGGCGACGCATGCGCGGCAGTCGCGAGCAGCAATGCGAGCGCAATCTGTTTCAAGGTACGACCTCCTCGACGACCGGCTCGCGTTTCGCGACCACGAATTTTTGCAGGAGCACCGTGACCAGCGCGAGGGCGACGGCGAGCCCGAGGAATGAGGCGATGCGATAGAGACCGCCGAGGCGGCCGAGATCGTGGAGGAAGCATTTGAAGATCGTCACACTCAGCAGAATGATCGCCGCGACGCGCGCGGCGCGCGTGCTCAACACGATGCCGGCGATGAGCATGCCGATCGCGAACAACGCCCACCCGATCGTGTACGTCAGGTCCTGCGCGAGCGACGACGAAAGGAAGTTGAACGTCAGCGTCGGGCCGGTCGAGTAGAAATCGGCGATCTCGATGTTGAGCAGAAAGAACAGCAGGATCGTGCCCGCCGCATTGCACGCGGCGCTCGCGTAGCGGAACGATCGCGGCGCGAAATACGCGGCAAGGAAGAACGCGATCGCGCAAACGAGATACGTGTAGAGGTACCAATTGAGAATCGGCGTGTGACTCGACGGATGGTACGAGAGCACCGCCGGATTGAACGTCAGACGCACGAACACGGCTGCGAGCAACGCAGCCGCCCAGGCGAGCAGACCGCGATGCGGAATGCGGCGGAAGAGCCAGATCAGCGCCGCGCCTTCGAGCGCCCAGCCGATCGTGATCCATTGCTTGTCGAGCTGCAGCGGAATCGCGGCGGTGATGAATGCGAGTGCGGTCGCGGCGACGAGCGCGAGCCGCGACAGCAGTCGCTCCGTCGGCGGCTCGATGCGCAGCAGGCGCACGAGCAGCACGAGCATGACGAGCGCCTGCGCGACGGGCAGCACGCCGATCGCGTAGCCGTAGCCCGCGTCCTTCATCGCGTCGCGCGCGTAGAAGAAGAACGGCACGCTCGCGAGCACCGCGGCGAGATACGGCTCGATCGCGCGCTTCACGCGCGTGCCGAGAATCAACGGATAGGCGATGTAGATCGCATACGGCACGAGGGCGAAGATGAATTGCTGCGACGGAGTGCCGGTCTTCGCTAGGCCGGTGCCGATCGCGGTGAGGACGACGCCGAAGATCGCGAGGACTTGCGTTTCGGTTGCGGTCGCGAGAATCAGCGTGATGATCGCGAG
>DATKFO010000384.1:0-5321 GCA_035544355.1 Thermoanaerobaculia bacterium | reverse complement strand
AGAAAGCGGTGGCTTTGCCACCGCACTCCTAAACATCTCCTGCCAATTCGAATCCGTGAAAGCGTTCGCCGCGGCGCGCCCAGACGATGTCCCAGCGCGGGAGGCCGATCTCGCGCGGGGTTTGTTCGAGGCGATCGCGTCCGATCGTGTGAAAGAAGTGCGGCGTGGAGTCGCCGCCGCAGGAATCGCAAACGGCATCGCTCTCCGTGAGCGCGTCGATGCCGCGCATCACTGCGCGCCGCTGTCCGCACGACACGCATTCGAGCTCGCTCACGAGCTCGCGCCCGAGCTCGAGCGCGTCGACGCTACCAAGCACGCGCTCCGCTTCGCGCCACACGTTTCCGAGCGGCTGGTCGGAGCGCACGTTGATCGCATCGATCGGCGCAACTTCTTCGTGCCACGGGCAATCGGGATTGAGCGGATACGTCACGCCGTACGAGCTGTGCGTCGCGCCTTCGAACACGAAACCGCGGCCGAGCAGCGCCGGCAATCCGTGCAGCAGCTTCACGACTTCCTGCGCCTGAATCGCGCCGATCACCGACGCCGTCGTTGGCGTCGTCGGCGTGCCGCCGTGCGCGAGCGCGCGGCGCGCGAGCATCGTGCACGAGCGCCGCTTGTTGATCACCTGCCAGTCGACTTCGCTCATCGTGCATTCGTAGCAGGCGGTGTGCGGCGGATGAAATCCGCGCGCGACGCCTTGCAGCACTTCGATGCCGCCATCGATCCACGGCTTGCCGACGCGCGCGCACACGGAGTTGATGAATACGCGCGCCTCGCGATTGTCGAGCGCGCCGACGACGACGTCCGCCCGGCGCACCCAGCCGAGTCCGAGGTCGGCGGTGATGTTGCCGACGAGCGCGCGTGCGTCGATATCGGGATACAAATCGCGAGCAGCACGTGCGGCACATTCCGCCTTCGGCTTGCCCGCGTCGGACTCGCGAAAGAGCGGCGAGCGTGTGAGGTTGCTGATCTCGATCATGTCCATGTCGGCGATGGCGACATGTCCAATTCCGAGGAGCGCAAAGTTTTTGATCACCTCATTGCCGAGCGCGCCCGCGCCGACGACGAGCACACGCGCATTGCGCAAACGCGGCTGATCCCACCATTCGACTTTCTCGAATCGCGAGAAGCGCTCGTTCGTATCGAGAACGAGCGGAGTGTTCGTCACGATCGAGCTCCGGCCGTGATCTCCGGCTGCAGGCGCACTTCATCGCCTTCGATCACGCCCGCTTCCGCGAGCGTCTGTCCGTCGAGAAGCTGCTGGCCCGTGCGGCGGTGATGCAGCTTGTAGCTCATGATCTGTCCGTCGGGGCTGTTCAACGGCAGCGACATTTTCTCGACGAGCAGCGCGACGATGCGATTGACCGCGACGTCGTCCGGCGCGTCGACGTCGCGTGCGCGACTGCCGGAGACGTCGAGAACTTTGATGCGAGTGGTGGACATGAATCCTCCAATTTTAGTGAGCAGTGAGCAGTGAGCAGTAGGCAGTGGGCAGAAGAACCCGTTCCACTGCCTACTGCCTACTGCGAACTGCCTACTGCGACCGCCTCCGCACGGTCCGCCGCACCTCGGAAGCAAGGCGAGTGGCAACCGCGCGATGCGCCGCGCTGTCTGCTTTGATCGGAATGCGAAACGTTTCTTCTCCCACCTGGAACGACAGCGATTCCGCGCTGCGAAGCACGGCGACGATCTCGTCGAAACGGAAATTGCGCGGCGTGCCGTGAGCGGCGGCAAACTCGACGCCGGTGTCCGAGACCTCGAGCGTGTGGCGCGTGACGAGAGTGCTGGCGTTGATTTTGTGGTTCATTTGAGGCGATACACCGCTTCGACGACGACGATGACGGTGACGAGCGTCGCGTTCCAGCCGGCCACGGTCCAGAGAAGAGTGGTGTTCTTCAGATGCGGCTCGTGCGCGCTCCATCCGAGTCCGGCGCCGATGATCGCCGGGACGTAGATCCCATACATCGCGAAGACGCCGAGGAACCTTGCGCTCGACGGCGTTCCGCCGAATGCGGAATACAACGCGCCGCTGAGCAGCAGGAAAAACATGATCGTGCAGTAGATCGCGAGCAAGAGCGAGATCACGACGAACTTCTTGCGGCGCGGGCTCATCTCGTCGTCGCCCGCGTTGTCGATGCAATCGGGGCAGAAGTGAATCCCGCCGGCGACGACGAAATCGCACGCGACGCACATACCGCTCGAACAACCGCGGCATTGCGACGCGACCGGCGACTCCGGATGCTGCGCGCACTTCAATCCGGACGGCGGAGCGCTGACGTACGCCGGAGCCGGCGGAGGATCGAAGATACCGAAGAGGCGCCCGCAGCCGGCGCACTGGCCCGCGTTCGGCGCGTTGACCGTGCTGCACATCGGACACTGCTTCGACGTGATCGGCGAGAGGATCGTCGGCGGTTCGTACAGGACGGGCGCCGAAGGCGGCGGCGCTGCCTGCGCACCGGCCACCGCGCAATCGCTGCAGTAATGCCGGCCGCGCACGTCGAACGTGCAGACGACGCATAGCGCTTTTCCGCACGTCGCGCAGTCCGCGACAGCGGACTGACGCGGATGCTCAACGCAGCACGTCTCTTCCTCCGGAAGTTCGCGCTCCGCGGTGCGCATCCTCGATTCCGCTTCGCGATCGAACAGCACTTCGTACTGCCCGCCGTGCGACGGACAATGCGCGGCTTTTCCGTTCGTCTCCAGCTCGCCACCGCAATCAGGACAGATCAGGCGCATGGCGGAGCCTCAGGACGCAAAGCGTTCGATATTCGCGAGCAGCCAGAGGCCGATCGCGAAGATGGCCATGACCGTCGCAGCGGTGACCTGACTCGATCCGAGGAGCGAGGGATCGGCGTTGATCAGCTTGCGCGCTGCAGAAGCCTTCGACAGCGCGACGGGTCCGAGGATGATGCCGAGGCAGAAGAGCGCAATGATTGCGTACTTGAGCGCCTCATCGGCCTCGGGACAGAGCTTCGTCGCGCGCTCGACCATCGGCACACGATCGCCGATGACCATTACCTTGCACGAGCTGCAGTGCTTGCGTCCCTTCACCGTGACCAGGCAATTCGCGCAGAACGGCTCCATGCAGCCTGCGCAGCGATCCTGCGCGGCTACCGCGGGATGGTGCCGGCACTCCATGAGACCTCCGAAATTTCGTGGGTTGGTTTGGGACCGCGCGGAGATTAGCACACGGACGAGTTGCAGAGTTTCAGAGTGGCAGAGTTGCAGAGGGAATTCGGTTCATGCCTACTCTGCCACTCTGAAACTCTGCAACTCCGTTCCACTCGATCTCAAAAGGTCCGAACCAGCACCTGAACGATCAGCACTGCGAGGATCAGAAAGTTCCAGATGCGCGCCGTCCAGATCAGTGGTGTGTTGCGAAAGCGCTTGTCGTACGCCGACACGGCGAGCACGGTGCCGAGAATCGACGGCGCCAGGAGAAACAGGGCCACGAAGCAACCGAACGATTGCAGGTCCGTGGTGCTGCCGAGCGCGCGATACAACGCGCCCGAAATCGTGAACGGAAAAAAGAGCGTGCACCAGACCGCGAGGACGATCGCGGCGATCGCAAGATTTCTGCGCTTCGAGCTGACTTCTTCTGTGCCCGCGTTGTCGATGCACGCGGGACAGAAGTGCTGGCCGCCCGGCAGCAGGAAGTCGCACGTCGCGCACACCCCGCTCGAGCAGGAGAAACACGTGGCGACGGCGTTGCTTTCGAGGTGCTGCGTGCACATCAGACCTGCAGGCACTCCGTGGGGCTGCCTCAGATTCCCAAGGCTGAGAACGCCGAACATTCCTCCGCATGCGGAACAGCGCGTCGCTGCGATCGGCGCTGCAGTGCCGCACAGCGCGCAGTCCTTCGTTCCCGCCGGCTCCATCGCGAGCTCACTTGGAGAAGATCGCGGACAGAATCACGAGCACCCAGAAGCCGAGGATCACGCTGGAGACGGCGATCGCCGCGGTTGCCTTGCCTGCGCCGCTGAGCGCGGGATTCGCAGCGATCAACTTCTTCGCCTGAAGACCCTTCACGAGCGCAATCGGCTCGAGGATGATGCCGAAGCAGACGATGCCGATGAGCGCGTACTTGAGCGCTTCCTCTGCTTCCGCGCATGGCATCGTCGCCGCCGTCTCGACCATCGGCATGCGATCGCCGACCGCCATCACCTTGCACGACGCGCAGTACTTGCGCCCGCGCACCGTGACGAGACAATTCGCACAGAACGGCTCCATACAACCGGCACAACGATCCTGCGCCGGCGCGGCGAGATGGTTGCGACACTCCATCGAGTCCTCCGAAGTTTTCGTGGGTTGGTTTGGGACCGCGCGGGAGAGTAGCACGGACGAGTTGCAGAGTTTCAGAGTGGCAGAGTTGCAGAGGGGCAGAGGTACAAAGGTGCCGAGGTGCATAGGTACATAGGGGGTTCTCATCCCCTGTGCGTCTCTGAACCTGTGCACCGATGCACCTCCCCTGCACCTCCCTCTGCAACTCTGCAACTCCGCAACTCTGCAACTACAATTCGCTCCCATGCCCCTCAACGAGAACGAGCTTCTCGGTCCGTATCGGATCGTGTCGCTGCTTGGCGAAGGCGGGATGGGCGCGGTGTATCGCGCGAAGGACACGCGCCTCGGGCGCGACGTCGCGATCAAGGTCCTCACCGCCGTCACGCTCAGCGATCACGAGCGCCTCGCGCGTTTCGAACAGGAAGCGCGCGCGACCGGCATGCTCAATCATCCGAATCTGCTGACGATCTTCGACGTCGGCAATCACGAAGGCACGCCGTATCTCGTCAGCGAATTGCTCGAGGGCGAGACGCTGCGCGATCGCCTCGTGCGCGGCGCGTTGTCGGCGCGCAAGGCTGTTGATGCTTCACTGCAGATGGCACACGGACTCGCGGCCGCACACGAAAAAGGAATCGTGCATCGCGATCTCAAACCGGAGAACGTGTTTCTCGGACGCGACGGGCGTTTGAAAATTCTCGACTTCGGCATCGCCAAGCTCACCGCGCGCGGCGCCGCCGACGGTCCGACGTTCCAAATGGCCGCAACGGAGCCCGGCATGGTCCTCGGCACGGTCGGCTACATGTCGCCCGAACAAGTGCGCGGCGAACCGGTCGATCATCGCTCCGACATCTTCGCGTTCGGCACGATCGTCTACGAGATGCTCACCGGCAATCGCGCGTTCAAGAAGAACTCGTCGATCGAAACGCTGAGCGCGATCCTGAAAGAAGAGCCGCCCGAGCTCGTGGATGTGCTGCCGAACATTCCGCCGACGCTCGAGCGCCTCGTGCGCCGCTGTCTCGAAAAAGATCGCGAGCTGCGCT
>DATKFO010000383.1:0-5083 GCA_035544355.1 Thermoanaerobaculia bacterium | reverse complement strand
AAGCGGCGACTGCGGTCGCCGCACTCCACACATGTAACCGGTATCATTCGGCGCAATGCGACCCACCATCCACCTCCGCGAGAGCATCGAATCGTTCCTCCGCTACTCGCGCGGACGAATCTGGACCGAGGCTTCGCGGCGTGAGCGATTGCACGCGCTTTCCGTTGCCGTGCGGCGTCCTTCGCTCGATGCGATGCGCGAGAGCGAGCGGCGTTATCGCGAGCAGGATGCGAAGCGCCTCTACTACCTCTCGATGGAATTTCTGA
Organism: Thermoanaerobaculia bacterium; assembly: GCA_035544355.1. Lineage (GTDB taxonomy): Bacteria > Acidobacteriota > Thermoanaerobaculia > Gp7-AA8 > Gp7-AA8 > DATKFO01. Next base: position 4,817 of record DATKFO010000383.1, on the reverse strand, counting down.
TGGGCCGCACGCTCGGCAACAATCTCACGAACCTCGGCCTGCTCGACGAAGCGCGCACGGCGCTCTCCGAGCTCGGCGCGGATCTCGACGAGCTGCAGGAGCTCGAGCCCGACGCAGCCCTCGGCAACGGCGGACTCGGGCGGCTCGCCGCGTGCTTCCTCGACTCGCTCGCGACGATGGATCTGCCCGGATTCGGCTACGGCATCAACTACGAGTTCGGGCTCTTCAAACAAGCGTTCGTCAACGGCTATCAACTCGAGAAGCCCGATCACTGGCTCGACGGCGGATCGCCATGGCTCGTCGAGCGTCCCGACGAAGCGATCGTCGTTCCGGTCTACGGCGAGATCGAGCACGTCACCGAGGGCGGCGTTTACGCGCCGAGGTGGGTCGATTACAAACTGCTCGTCGGCGTGCCGAACGACATGCCCATCGTCGGCTTCGGCGGCCGCACCGTGAACGTGCTGCGCCTCTTTTCCGCGCACGCGTCCGCCGACTTCGACATCACAATCTTCAACGCCGGCGATTACATCCGCGCCGTGCAGGACAAGATCGCGAACGAATCGATCTCGAAAGTGCTCTATCCGTCCGACGTGATCGAGAAGGGCCGCGAGCTGCGGCTCTTGCAGGAGTACTTTCTCGTCGCGTGCTCCGTGCGCGACATCGTGAATCGCTATCGCGAGGCGCACGATTCGTTCGACCGTTTCTCGGAGCGCGTTGCGATTCAGATGAACGACACACATCCCGCGCTCACCGTCGCGGAGTTGATGCGCGTGTTCGTCGATGAAGAGCGTCTGCCGTGGGAGCACGCCTGGCTGCTCACCGTCGGCACCCTCGGATACACGAATCACACGCTGCTCCCCGAAGCGCTCGAGAAGTGGCCGACGGATTTGATGGAGCGCGTGCTGCCGCGGCATCTGCAGATCATCCAGGAGATCAATCGGCGTTTGCTCGCGGACGTCGAGCGGCGTTTTCCCGGCGACATGGCGATGCAGCACCACGTCGCGATCATGGGCGAAGGCGAAGTGCGGATGGCGAATCTCGCGATGGCGGGGAGCCACTCGATCAACGGCGTTGCCGCGCTGCACTCGAAGCTCGTGACGACGACGCTCGCGCCCGATTTTCATCGCTTGTTTCCCGAGCGCTTCAACAACAAGACGAACGGCGTGACGCCGCGGCGCTGGCTGCTGCACGCGAATCGTCCGCTCTCCGCGCTGATCACGAAGTACATCGGCGACGACTGGGTGCGCGATCTCGATCGCCTGCGCGAGCTCGAGCGCTTCGCCGATGACGGCTCGTTGCTGGACAGACTCGAAGTCGTGAAGCGCCGCAACAAAGTCGCGCTCGCACGCTTGACGAAGGAGCTCACCGGCATCGTCGTCGATCCGCTGACGATGTTCGACGTGCAGGTGAAGCGCATTCACGAATACAAGCGGCAGCTGCTCAACGCGCTGCACGTCGTGCATCGCTACTGGGAGATCGTCGAAGACGGCTCGACGCCGCTCGTGCCGCGCACATTCTTCTTCGCGGGGAAGGCGGCGCCGGGCTACTGGATGGCGAAGCTGATCATCAAGCTCATTCACTCGATCGGCGAAGTGATCAACGCCGACCCGCGCACGCGCGATCTCATTCGCGTCGTGTATCTGCCCGACTATCGCGTGACACTCGCCGAAGCGATCATGCCGGCCGCCGAGCTATCGGAGCAAATCTCGACGGCGGGGAAGGAAGCGTCGGGCACGGGCAACATGAAGCTCGCGCTCAACGGCGCGCTCACGATCGGCACGCTCGACGGCGCGAACATCGAGATCCGCGACGAGGTCGGCGCGGAGAACATCTTCATCTTCGGACTGAAAGCGGATGAAGTCGCGTCGCTGCTCGCGAGCGGCTATGACCCCGGCTACTTCACGCATCGCCATCGCGGCCTCAATCGCGTCGTCGACTCGATCGCAGCCGGCCACTTCTCGCGCGGCGACAAAGACATCTTCCGCCCCATCGTCGCGAAGCTCTTGTCGACGCGCGACGAATACGTGCATCTCGCCGATCTTCAGCCATACATCGACAAACAGGCAGAAGTCGACGTCGCCTACGCCGATCGCGTCACGTGGCTGAAAAAATCGCTGCTCAACATCGCACGCATGGGCAAGTTCTCCTCCGATCGCACGATCCACGAATACGCGACGGAGATCTGGAAGATCAAGCCCGCCGTGATCGGCGCATTCGCGCACGCGGCGCTGGAGATCTAGTTCTTCGTGTCAGGATGACACGCCTCACATTGCACGCCGCCGCGGCGCGAACGAGAGCACTTCGATGAACGCGCGCGGCACGCCGCCGTACTGCGGTTCGCGTGCGATGCGCGCGTAGCTCGACGCGATCGCGTCCGGCGCAATCGGAGCAAACGACATCGACACGAGGCTGTACGTTTCGGCGTCGCCGATCGTGCGCACGGCGCTGAGCTCCGCGCCGAGCTGTGCCAGCCGCGCTGTCCGCAGCAGCCGCACGCCGAACGACTTCGTCGCTTCGTGCCATGCGAGGAAGTAGCGTGCGCCGTCCCACATCACCGCGGGAAGGAATGCGTTGCTCGCCACGAGCGCATCCGAGCCGTCGAATGTGCCGTTCCGCGCGATCCGCCGGCCGCGCACTTCTTTTGCCGCGCTCCACAGCACGAGCCACTCGCTGCCGTTCCACGTCACGGCCGGATCGCCTTCGGAGCCGGACGTTGTCGCGATGTCGATGCTGCCGTCGAGATTCGTGAGTCCCGGCGACACACGTGCGCCGCGCACGTCGCGCGGAATCGGTCCTGAGTAAGGCGTGTCCTCCAGCTCGCCCCAGACGACGAGACAATCGCCGCCGTCATTCGGCGACACCGCAATCTTTCCGACGGATGCATTTGTGAGTCGAAGGGGAAAGCCATCGAGGACGCTCGCATCGGGCCGCAGCCTCGCGACATTGACGCCGTTTCCACCCCAGCCGAAGACGTTGCCCGCGAGAGCCACGACTGCGGGAGGTTTTGTGGTGATGCGCGATCCGCCGTCGGCGCGAAGCACGCCGTCGGCGTACACGCGACGCGTCACGACCGCGTTTTCCTCGACCCACGCCGCGGTGTAGCTTGTGCCGTTGAACGTGACCGCGGCGGCCCACGCGTTGTCGCTCAGTCGAAGCGGCGTCGCATCGATCGGCCGTCCATCGCGTGTGCTGCGGCGGGCGTAGAGATTCTGTCCCTCGAGCCAGAGCGTCAGCAGCGCGCTGCCGTTCGTCGCAATGACCGGCTGGAGTTGCCGCGTCGACGACACGGACAGCAACTCGCGCGACTGGCGCGTGAGCGTCGATGCGTCGACGACGGCGCCGTAGACGTCGGAATCGCTCAGTGCTGTTGCCGGCGTTCCCGCCCACGCGACCAGGAGATTGCGTCCATTCGAGGCAAGCGTCGGCGAAGGAGCGAGGCCGGACTCGACGACGTTGTCGATGACCTTGCCGTTGTCGAGAGGACGTCCGTTGCGATCGAGACGGACCGCATTCACCGTCGCGCCATGCTCGCCGGTGACGACGTAGCTCGAGCCGATCCACTGAATCGAAGCGGCAAACGAAATGGCTGCGGGCAACTGTGACTTCGCACTGACGGTGTCGAGGTCGCTGCTGATGTGTCGTGCGCCGTGACGGCCGGTGCCGAAATCGCGCGTGACGAGCACGAAGTCGCTGCCATCCGACGCGAGCGCGGGATCGACGCCGTTGTCATTGCTCACGAGCGTGTGCGCGGTGCCGATCGTGCCGGACGCATCGAAGCGCACGCCTTCGATCGAGAGCGTTGCTCCCGACGCAAGAGTGCGCAGCCACACCGCGGCGAACGCGGAACCGTTCCACACAACCTGCGGCGCGCCGTACTCGCCCGGTTCGCTCAGTTGAAGGTCCGCGCTTCGTTCGCCTTCCTGTGTCAGGAAGAGAACGCGCGGCGTGTTGGAGTCGCGATCGAGATAGCCGACGGCGACGCGCGTCCCGTCCGTCGCAAGGCGGCCCGGCTGCGCCTTCGTTTCGAGCACGTGCGGACTCTCGACAACCGAGCCGTCGGCGGCGATGCGCGTCAGCCACAGATCGTCGATGTTCCGCCAGACGACGAAATACGACGAGCCGCACCAGACGATGCTCGGGCGAAAGATCTCCTGCTGCGCGATGAGGATGTTCACCGGATCGAGCACGCGCCCGTCCGCATCGAGTCGCGTCGCGAACGTGGACGTCGGATACGAACGGCGGTCGATCCAGAGGACGAGATAGCTCTCGCCATCCGATGCCGCCGTGGCGAGGATCTGACTCGATGCGGCCGGACCGTAAATCGGATCGGTCACGGCAATTTCCGCTGCAATGGCTGGGGTCGTTAGGAGGAGGCCGAGGAGGAGGAACCGGGGGGCGAGCATACAAACCGTGGTACGGCGCGCCGCACACGGTCGTCGCTCCGGTTGCGCACCACGGACCCCCTGGCTCGGCTAGTCGGACAGCGTCGAGTGGTACGCTGGCACCATGAAGCGCACGACGGTCAAACTCCCTATCGAAATCGACGTGCGTCATGAGGCATCGCGCCGCGGAATCACGATTGCGGACGTCACGCGCGAGACGATCGAGGCGCACATCGGTGGCGGCCGCCGGCGTCTGCTCGGGGCGAAGGCCGGCAGGAGTGGCCAGCGCGACACCGCGCGAAAGATCGAAGAGATCATCCGGCGGGAGTCGCGCAAGTAGTGCGGACTGGCTCCGCATCGCGGAGTTGGTGGCCGTGTACCGCGACCTTCCGTTCGGCACCGTCGACGCGTCCGTCGTCGCTCTTGCGGAGCGCG
>DATKFO010000382.1:0-2209 GCA_035544355.1 Thermoanaerobaculia bacterium | reverse complement strand
CGTTGAGGACGGGCCAGTCGGCAATCGCATCGCTGCCGTCGCGCATCCGTTCCGTCTCGCGGTACGGCGAGGCGACCGATCCCGTATCGAGATGGTCGCGGCCGATCACGATCGGCGCCTTGATCACGCCCGCGCGCACCGGCTCGTTGATCTTCAATCCGAAGCGCGCGCGGTCGCCGTAGCCAAGCCAGCAGATGCGCGCGGGCAATCCCTGGAACGCGACGCGATCACGGGCCATGCGAATCCATCGCACCAGCGCAGGATCGTCACCAAACATGTCGAGCGCGAGTGCGTCGGTCACGTGAATGTCTTCGGGATCTCCGGAGAGCGCCGCCCAGCGGAACGGACCTTTGCCCTCACAGAACAGAGGACGCACATATTCCGGCACGAAGCCCGGAATGTCAAACGCGTTTTTCACGCCAGCGCGCTGCGCCTGCAGCCTGATGTTGTTCCCATAATCGAAAGCGACCGCGCCGCGCTGCTTGAAGGCGAGGAGCGCTTCCACGTGACGTGCCATCGACTGCATCGCGCGCGCGATGTACTCATCGGGTTGCCGCTCCCGCAGCGACGCCGCGTCAGCAAGTGACATGCCGTGCGGCACGTAGCCGTTGAGCGCATCGTGCGCGGATGTTTGGTCAGTCACCAAGTCGGGCGTGAATCCGCGGCGCACGAGTTCCGGCAGGACGTCGGCCGCATTGGCCTCGAGCGCGATCGAGCGTGCAACGCGATCGCGCCGCCATGTGTCGATCTTACGCAGCGCGTCGTCAAGATTGTCTGTCGACTCGTCGAGATACTTCGTCGCCAGGCGGCGCTCGATGCGCGAGCGGTCCACTTCGACGATGAGCGCCGCCGCGCCGTTCATCGTCGCGGCGAGCGGCTGCGCGCCACCCATGCCGCCGAGGCCGGCGGTGACGACGACGCGGCCGCTCAACGTGCCGGCAAAGTGGCGCCGCGCCGCGGCGGCGAACGTTTCGTAGGTCCCCTGCAAAATGCCCTGGGATCCGATGTAAATCCAGCTGCCGGCCGTCATCTGCCCGTACATCGTGAGGCCGCGATGCTCGAGATCCCTGAAGGTTTCCCACGTGGCCCACGCCGGAACCAGCAGCGCGTTGGCGATGAGCACGCGCGGCGCGCCGGTGTGCGTGCGGAAGACGCCGACCGGCTTGCCCGACTGCACGAGCAGCGTCTCGTCGTGGTCGAGCGCGCGCAGCGCATCCACGATCGCGTCGAAGCAGGGCCAGTTGCGCGCCGCTTTTCCCGAGCCGCCGTAGACGACGAGCTCGTCGGGGCGTTCGGCGACGTCGGGATCGAGATTGTTCATCAGCATCCGCAGCGCGGCCTCCTGTGGCCATCCCTTGCAGGACAACGCCGTGCCGTGAGGCGCTCTGATGATGCGCGTGCCGATTGCCATTGAGCCCAACGTGGAACGAGAGAGAGTGGCGTCTGCGCGAAGAATGGAAAATAAAATTCGCGCGAGTCGTTGTCAAATGAATTTGAAAAAAAAATTCAATTGACTTTCGCGGCGCACGCGCGTTCGACCTCACCGGACGCGATCATTTCCGTAATCAGCGCGAGATCGTACGACGTCGAGCGGTCCGCGTCGAGCGTCGGCACCCGCGAGCGAATGAAATCATGCGCTCGCGCCAGCGCCGGAGACGTGCGCAGCGGCGCGAGCAGATCGATCGCCTGGCACGCGCAGAGTAATTCGATCGCGATCACGGCGCGTGCCAACTCGAGCGCGCGCGCGGCCTTCAATCCCGCGCCCATGCTCATGCTCACGTGATCTTCCGTGTTGCCCGACGTCGGGATCGTGTCGGCGCCGGCCGGATGCGCGAGTGTCTTCAGCTCCGACGTCAGCGCGGCGGCGGTCACCTGCGCCATCATCAGCCCCGATTGCAGGCCGCCGTGCCGCGTGAGGAACGCGGGAAGCCCGCTGAGCGCCGGGTTCACCAGCCGTTCGCTCCGGCGTTCGCTGATCGTCGCCAGCTGCGCGAGTCCAAGGCAGAGGACATCACACGCAAGTGCTATTGGCGCGCCGTGGAAGTTGCCGCCGGAGACAATTTCTTCGGTGTCGGCGAAGACCATCGGGTTGTCGGTCGCCGCGTTCGCCTCGATGTCGAAGGCGCGGCGCGCGAAGGCGAACGCCTCGCGCGCGGACCCGTGCACCTGCGCGGCGCAGCGCATGGAATAGGCGTCCTGGACGCGGCCG
>DATKFO010000381.1:0-6608 GCA_035544355.1 Thermoanaerobaculia bacterium | reverse complement strand
AAAGCTGGGATAAAAGAGAGAAGTGTCCCATAGAATACGGCGTGCCGCGGCCACATCGGCATCGTCACTGGACTCATCTCTTGCAGTCACATCGAGAATTACGTTCAAGAGTTTCAACGCGGTGCTCTCAGAACCGAGTCGGGCTTTTCTCAGGAAGTTTGGGATCGAACCGAGCTCTCGCACGCTTGAATTTTCAACCACCTTGAGCACTTCAGCGATTAGCCTGTCTCTCATTGGGACAAGACCGGAGGCGCGAGCTATGTCTGAATCCCTGAACAACCGCAGCACTTGCGCACAATCTTGAGGACTTGATTCACGAATCCATTCAGCTAGCGTATCATCTGGTGCACGGAGCATGACATGCACTCTCGTGCCTACCGGAAGATGACTTATAATTTGGGCGGTATTCAAAACGCCAGCCGATCTACTTGCCAGCGCGGCCCACACAGTATCGACATCGCCGTCGGTTAGCGGCGTGTGCGCGAACTTAGCACGAAACAGCTCGCTGTCAGCGCGATACGAATGCTGAACGTACATTGCAACCGATGCCGGCGAGCGCTCGATAAATTCCGACAGCACTGCGCCATCGAGCGGAAGAAATGACGCCACAACTCGCGCGTGCTCCTTAAGGTTGAGTCGCAAACAATCCTGGATAAAATTCTGTAGTGTCGCAGGGCTAATACCAATTATACGCGCGATGATTAACGGAAAGTTTGCCTTAATCGCGGTTTGGAGCGGTACGATATCTAGCGACTCACGCCGCAAGGCCGCCAAGACACGCCCGATACCGCGAAAGGAATGAACAGCTGCATATTGGGAAATACTGGCCGCCTGTAGGCGCAATTCATCAGGTAGTTGCTCTGCGACAGACAAGTCGATGAATTGTTCCATTTTCTCGACCATTTGCTCGTCGCGAAGTTGAAGTGCAGCACTGAATGTCTCCGGGTAGAGTGCAACAGTCGTGCAGAATGAAATGGCTAACGCCTGCGTAGCGCGCAACTCGCTAGTCGATTTCGATGCGAGCGAATAGTGCGCTGACCAATTCCGCAGGATCCTCAAAGAATCAAGAAGCGCTTCTCCGGCCTTCCGCTCAGTTGGTGTTGGCAGGGGCAGGATCTGGTGCAACCGTGCAAGTCTGATTAGCTGACCTAAGCCTTTCGACCGCTGCCGAACTAATTGAGGGTCGTGTGACTGAAGACGCTTTAGCAGCATCGCTTCGATGATCTGCCCTGCTAGCAGACACAACGACTTCCAAAGCCTAGCCGAATTAGCCCCAGTCAGTTCTCTGAGCTGTTCCTCGAATGCGGCGTTCTCCAATGAACTTAAGACTGTTGGACGAGGCCAAGTGCTCACGAGCGAGGCGCGTATCTCTTCAAGCTCCACGCGGCGATGATACTCGCGCTCCGTTGCATCCGCCTAACGTTCGTTCGCTAAGCTGTGCGGCCGGTCCCGCGTGCCGAAGTCGCCGTGACGCTGGCGTTGCAGGAGGTGGAGTGGGCGGCGGGCCGAAGCCGGGCCGCAACAGCTTCAGCGAAAAGTTAGGCCGCGCTCAGATCACATTCGTGCTCGGGGCGCGTTGGGCGTTCCATTACGCAAGCGCTGGCGACCCGGACGTAACTTCTTTGGCGACTTGCTGCTCTCGATACATAAGGGCTGTAAACGCACCAAGCGGTACACTTGCTAGTGCGTTCACAAGGGCCATGACACCGAATGGTGCACCGGGATACTCAAACCGATATTCGAGCCAACCTGCAAGCAAAGGGAATAAGATCGTGTACACCGTAGTCGCGAGGATGCTGTGGCGCACCAGTAGCGTAGGTACCGGACCGTGGCGGAACCAAAGAAATCCCGAAACTCCAGAGAGGATCATCGCGGTCCATCCAAATGGTTCAAATTTCGTGAACAGCAACAACATTGCCGCGGTCGTTATTGTTACGGCGAGCGTTGGTTTGCGATGGCGGAAGAGCTTCGTGATTCCAAACACCACGAGCCATCCAAGCAGAAGCAGCGCCGCAATTTGGCCTCCGCCTATGAACATGTCAGTGACCTCTCGATACCGTAGCCAGGCGAAGAGATACTCCGGCGCGGGCAGGGGAACTGCGAGAACAACAACGGGCAAAGTTAATACGAGCGCCGTGAATATTCTGGGTTCGGCAGCCGCCACGGCTCGTCCAGGAACCGTCGCCATTATGAGATGCGTCAGCAACGCTGCCAGAGTGGATTCACCACGTTCAAGCACCGAGGGGAGCAGTAGCAGTGCGATGAGGACTGCCTGCCCCCGCAAGAGCGCTTTGACTTTCCAAGATTGCGCGTTCAGCGTAAGCCGAGCCAGCAACATGAATGGCGCTGCAATACCGAGAACAATTGCTACGAGATCAGCTTTCGTGGATAGCCATAGGAGGACGAAAACGACACACCCGATCAGCGCTTGGATTAACCAATGGCGCGCTACGAATAACTTGCGCCAGATGGGAGAGAAGAATGGCAGCAGGAGTAGTAACGGCGCCGTAAGAATCAAGTAATCGATGGCGAATCGAGAGAAGTTCATCTATATTCCCGACTTATCCCGCAACATACTGCCGAACTCGCAGCGATGCCACCGTTTCGGAAAAATAAAGCAGCAGGTGTACGGGCGTGTGGCGGGAGTGCGCCGCTGCAATAGCTGTGGCTCGTCAGCCTAACTCGTATCATAAGTAGGCCGCACTACGATCATCCGAATTGCGTGATATCGGTGCGCAGAAATTTCGGTTGGACGCTCATCTGTGTGAGCTGGAGCAACTTGTCGACGGTTCGTGCGATGCTGTAACGGATTACGCAGCGTCGGACCGAATCCTCACTTAATGCAAACGGCGCGCGTCGGGATCGTCCTGGATGCGACGCCGCTACATGTGTAGACACATCATCGATGCCTTCGAGCGCCTACCCTCCTCCCACCCAAGCCCACACCGCCCGCCACGCGTACTTCAACCACCGCAAGTCGTTCCGCCGGCGCAGCACTGCGGCGAGGAAGTAGTTTGCCTTTGCGCGCTCGCGGCCGGTCATCGCTCGCGGGCGCGGGCGAATTTTCGCGGCGCGGGCGAGGAGTGCGGCGCGTTGTTCGTCCGATGCGTTTCGCAATTGCAGGGCGATGTTGGCGAGCTCGACTTGTTCGTCGCGATAGCGGCCGCTCACCGACTGCACGGCGAACACCGCTTCGTGCAAGATCTCGGGGACGATGACGATGCGGCCGAGGGCTGCGAGGCGCACCCACAGGTCGAGGTCTTGCGCGAACCAGAACTGTTCGCGATAGCCGCCGGCGCGCAGGTATGCGTCGCGACGAAACATCGCGGTGGGATGGCCCGGCATGCCGACGATGTGGTCCGCGTCGTCGTGCAGAAAGCTCTCGCGCACTGCGTTGCCGTCGCGTTCCACAAGGTACAACTCTTCGCCGTCGGGTGCGACGAAGCGCGCGGTGCAGCTGACGAGCATGACGTCGTCGGCTTCGAACGCGCGCAATTGCGCCGCGAGCCGTTCGGGCAGCGAGATATCGCCGGAGTCTTCGCGCGCGATGAAGGGCGCGCGTGCTTCGGCGCATCCGCGAATGAGCGCTCGCGTGAGTCCGGCATTCGCTTGCGTGATCACGCGAATGCGCGCGTCGCGGTTCGCGAAGTCCGCGAGGATCGCGGGGGTGCGATCGGTTGAGCCGTCGTTGACGATGATGAATTCGAAGTCGGGCTCCGTTTGGGCGAGGATGGCTTCGATGGTCGTCGCGACGTTTTGCTCGTCGTTGAGGACCGCCATCACGACGGAGATCTTCATCGCAGACGATCCGCTTTTTCGGCGAGCTTTCCGGCCCTCGTCCAGCCGATGACGCGCGCGATGAGCGCGTATGTGCGGAACATCAGCGATTTGCCGCGTGGCCCCGAAGCTTCGCGTGCGAGTTCGAACAAGCGCTGCGATTCCTGCGGCAGGTCGGCGGCGCCGCATTGGCGTGCGAGGAGGAACAGCTCGCGCGCGAAGTGGCGCATCTCGGGAACGTCGTCGCCGATGCCGAAGCGCCGCGCATGTTGATAGATCAACTCGTGTGCGCGTGCGCGGTCGCGCATGACGGATGGCTGCATGCCGAGGTCGGAGAGCTGGCCGGTGCGGTGCCGGCGGTGTTCGCAGAGCCAGTCGGCGACGTAGTGCACCCGCGTGCCGAGCGACGCGACGCGCGCGTCGTACTCCCAATCCTCCTCGGCGCGAAGATCGGTCCACGGGCCGGCGCGCTCGAGCAGCGATGCGCGATAGAGCGGCGACATCGTGTCCCACCAGCGCGACCGCAGCATCGCGGGAAACATCGCGTCGAGTGGTTCGCCGGTGCGCTTGTACGGATTCGGATTCGCGCTGCCGTCCGCGTAACGGAGTCGCGTCCAACCGTACGACGCGCCCGCATCGGGATTCGCGTTCAAGCCTTCGACTTGCTGCGAGAACTTGCCGGGCAGGAGGAGGTCGTCGCTGTCGAGATGCTGGATGAACTCGCCGCGCGCGGCAACGCGTCCCGTTTCGCGTGCGAGTCCGGGGCCGGTGTTCGCCTGATGAATCACGAGGATCTCGGGATGTTGATGCGCGAGCTCATCGGCGACCTGCGGCGTGAGATCGGTCGAGCCGTCGTCGACGATGAGGATCTCGATGGGGCGGTAATCCTGCGTGAGCACGCTGGCGACTGCATCGCGAAGCATCCCCGCGCGGTTCCAAACCGCGATCACGGTCGTGACGAGCCCACGCTCCACAGCAGGATTGTAGTTACACTCTCGAACCGATGACACGGCTCTTCGTCTGCACGCCCACGGCGGCGGTGCAGGGCGGCGTCGAGCGAATCCTCGAATCGCTGGCGACGCATCTTCCTTCGCGCGGATTCGAGGTGACGTTCGGGCTGGCGAAAGGACTGCGGTTTCACGATCCCGATGCGTTCCGTGCGGCGATGCCTGCGATCCGCGGCGTGGACCTCGATGCGACGAGCGGAACGAGCTACGCGCGGCGGCGTGCGCTGCGACGCGCGATCGTCGCGGCGGATCCGGACATCGTGCTCATCGCGCGTTTGTTCGATGCGTATCCGGTCGTCGCGGAGCTCAAGCGCGCGGGGCATCGCGTGCGTCTCGGCGTGACGATCCAGGCGTACGAGGCCGACTACTTCGTCGATCTCGAGCGCTACGCGGAGTTCGTCGATGTGTGTGTGACGAGCGGGGAGTTGATCGCGCGCACCGTTGTCGAAAGGTCGCGATTGCCGCGCGAAATCGTGCGGAGCATTCCGGGTGGTGTTGCTGCGCCGCGTCGTTTCGTGGAGCCGCGCGAAGGACCGCTGCGCATCGGATACGTCGGGCGGATCGAGCAATTGCAGAAGCGTGTGCTCGATCTCGTCGCACTCGATGCGGAGCTGCGGCGGCGCGGGGTCGCGTTCACGCTCGTCGTCGCGGGATCGGGCAGCGTCGATTTGCAACTGCCGGATGCGCGGATGCTCGGGTGGGTGTCGACGCACGAGTTGTACGAGCGGGTGTATCCCGAGCTCGATGTGCTCGTGCATTTCGCGGAGTGGGAGGGGATCACGATCGCGCCGCGGGAAGCGATGGCGCACGGCGTGGTGCCGGTGATGTCGCGATTTCCGGGGCACGAGACGGAGTTCGCCGCCGACGTCAACTCGTTGACTTTTCCGGTCGGCGACGTTTCCGCTGCTGCGGATGCGATCGAGCGACTCGATCGCGATCGCGTTTTGCTCGCTCGGCTCTCTCGCGCTGCGCGCTCATCGCAAAGTGGGATCCGTTCGGAGGAAGGCGCGATCGACGCGTGGGCGGACGCGTTCCGCTTCGCGCTCGCGCGCCCCGCCCGCCTCGGCGCTGCGCTTCCGCCCGCGCCGGCCGACCACGGCTTGCTCACGCGCCTCTACGTTCCGCCCGCACTCGCGGAGCTCGTTCGCCGCTTCCGCAAGCGTGCGTATGACGATCCCGGGTCGGAGTGGCCGCACGCGTCCAGGAGTGCGGTGGCGGCGGAGTCACCGCTTTCGGATCTTCGGATCGAAAAGCGGCGGCTTCGCCGCCGCACTCCTAAACTCGTCGCCGGCGCGCTCGTTTACGACTGGCCGCGTTTCCTCCGTCACATCAACACTTCGTGGACGCTCATTCACAATCGCGACGAGCGCATCACCACCGACGGTCGCGGCGTGCGCTGCGAATGGGAGTTCACGTCCGACCTGCACATCGCGAAGGTGTTTCCGTCGACTTCGTCGTGGCTCATGCGACGCGCGCTGCGCGATTGGCCAATCACACTTCGCGATCAACCAAGCGAAGCGACGCCGGATGTCACCTTCCTCATCGGCCACCGCGGCACGACGCGCTTGCCGCATCTGCTCGCAACTCTACGCAGCATCGCAGGACAAAAAGACATCGCGATCGAGTGCATCGTCATCGAGCAAGCGGCGACGCGCGAGATCGAATCGGCGCTGCCGCAATGGGTGCGCTATCTCCACACGCCCGTGCCGCCTGATCTGGAGTACTGCCGATCCGCGACGTTCAACGCGGGCGCGGAGATCGCGCGCGGGCGTGTGCTCGTGCTGCATGACAACGACATGCTGCTGCCCGAGCGTTACGCGGCGG
>DATKFO010000380.1:0-2420 GCA_035544355.1 Thermoanaerobaculia bacterium | reverse complement strand
AAAGCCACCGCTTTGCGATCCGGATCAGAAAGCGGTGGCTTTGCCACCGCACTCCTAAACTCGCGATGTTTCCGTTTTGCCTCTTGCGGTGTCTCACGCCGCAAAGGAAGGACAAACATGAAACGCCTCGCACTCGTTCTCGCTCTCTTCGTCTGCATCGTCAGCGGATGCAAATCGCCGGCGACGTCGATCGTCGTGTTTCCCGGTGGGTCGGGCGGAACGGTCGACGGCACCGTGACGATGGACGGGAAGCCGCTTCCCGGCGTCACCGTCATGCTCAATGCCAATCGCGCCGTCGTCAGCGACGCGAATGGGAAGTTCCATTTCGTCAACGTCGCACCCGGCACATACCTGCTGCGTGCGGAGATGACGGCGATGCAGACGATCTCGCAGCAGGTGAAGGTGAACGCGGTCAACGGACTGCGCGTCGAGCTGCCGATGAAACTCGCCAGCGTTTCGGAAGCGATCACGGTGACGTCGGCGGCGCCTGCGATTTTCGCGAACGGCGTCGGATTCTCCGCTTCGCCGCCTCCTCCGCCAATTCCTCCACCGCCGGCTCGCAGAGGCGTGGAGGGCGGTGTCGTGGGTGGCGTGGTAGGCGGCGTTTACGGCGGAGTCGCGGGCGGCATCATCAGCGGCGCGCCGGCGTACGACAACATCGTGCTGCCGCTCGAGCAGCGCTACAACAAGATCGACGAGCACGCATACATCGACACGAAGACCGAAGCGGTGACCACGTTCGCGATCGACGTCGATCAAGCCTCCTACGCAAACGTGCGACGCATCCTCGCCACGAATCAGATGCCGCCCGCCGATGCGGTGCGCATCGAGGAGATGATCAACTACTTTACCTATCACCTTCCGCAGCCCACGGACGGCACGCCGTTCTCGATCACGACCGAAGTCGCCGGCTGCCCGTGGGACACGAACCATCGCCTGCTGCGCATCGGCATCCAGGGACGCAATCTCGATCAGTGGAAGATGGCGCCGAACAATCTCGTGTTCCTGCTCGACGTGTCGGGCTCGATGGGACCGCCGGAGCGCCTGCCGCTGATCAAGTCCGCGTTCCGCAAGCTCGTCGATCAACTGCGCGCCGAAGACAAAGTCTCGATCGTCGTGTACGCCGGCGCGGCCGGAATGGTGCTGCCTCCGACGTCGGGCGCCGACAAGGCGACGATCACCGCAGCGCTCGATCATCTGCAATCCGGCGGCTCGACCGCGGGCGGCCAGGGACTCGAGCTTGCGTACAAGACCGCTCGCGACAACTTCCTCACCAGCGGCAACAACCGCGTGATCCTTGCGACCGACGGCGACTTCAACGTCGGCATCTCATCGCTCGACGACATCCAGAAGCTCATCGAAGAGCAGCGCAAAAGCGGCGTGTTCCTCACCACGATCGGCGTCGGCACCGACAACTTCCGCGACTCCGTGCTCGAGACGCTCGCCGACAAAGGCAACGGCAGTTACTACTACCTCGACAACATCGCCGAAGCGCGCAAGGTATTCGAGCGGCAGCTCACCGGCACGCTCGTCACGATCGCGAAGGACGTGAAGGTACAGCTCGAGTTCGATCCCGCGCTCGTCGAGTCGTACCGCCAGATCGGCTACGAAAATCGCGCGCTTGCGAATCAGGATTTCGACGACGACACGAAAGACGCGGGCGAGCTCGGCGCCGGACATTCGGTGACCGCGCTCTACGAGATCGTTCCGAAGGCAGTCGGCGGGCGCATCGCGACGCTGAAGCTTCGCTACAAACAGCCGAACGCCGACACGAGCGCGCTGCTCAGCGTCGCCGCGAACGATGAAGGAAAGAGCGCATACGACGCGTCACCTGACATGCAGTTCGCGACCGCGGTCGCGGAGTTTGCGATGCTGCTGCGCAAGTCGCCGCATCGCGGCAGCGCGACGTACGCCGATGCGCTGCATCTCGCGCGCCTCGCGCAAGGCGAAGATCTCGACGGACTGCGCGAAGAGTTCATCCGCCTCGCCGACTCCGCGCGCGTGATGAGCGGCGAATCGGCACCGGTGATTGCGGGGCAATGATCATGTTCGCTCTTCTCTTTCTCCTGGCAACGCTCACAGCGAACACCGGAACGATCGAAGGCGTCGTCACCTACGACGGCAATCCGGTTCCCGGCGTCGACGTGATTCTGACGAACGTAGGACAGGCTTCAGCCTGTCCGGGCGAATGCGACAGGCTGAAGCCTGTCCTACATACCGATGCGAACGGCCGCTTCCGCTTCGCGAACATTGCACCCGGCACGTACACGATCGATTTCGCGTTCGAGGGCTTCATCCCGCTGCGGCGCATGGTCACCGTGCAGGCGGGCAACACGTACAGCATCGACGGCACGCTGCGGATCGCCACAGTCGAGGAATCCATCACCGTCACCGCGTCGGCGCCGGTGGTTCTCGAGACG
>DATKFO010000379.1:0-2617 GCA_035544355.1 Thermoanaerobaculia bacterium | reverse complement strand
GGGTGGGGCGGTTGGGGCGGTGGGTGGCGGGGTGGTGAGGGCGGGCGTAGGATAAGCATGATGACCGTCGCCACACAGATGACAGCTGATGAGCTCCTGCAGCTTCCCGATGACGGATGGCGCTATGAGCTCGTGCACGGGGAGTTGAGAAAGATGTCACCAACGGGCGCGGACCACGGAGACGTTGCAGCACAAATCATCATCAGTCTCGGCGCTCACGTGAATCAGAAAAAGCTCGGGAAGGTGTACACGGCGGAGGCTGGCTTTCGAATTTCACGAAACCCAGACACCGTTCGCGCTCCTGACGTGGCGTTCGTACGCGCCGAGCGCGTCGTCAAGACGCCAAAGTATTTCGAAGGTCCGCCTGACGTCGCCTTCGAAGTCGTCTCCCCATCGGACAGCTACAGCGACATCGAAGAAAAAACACTCGATTGGCTTCGCGCCGGAGTTCGCGCCGTCGTCATCGTCGATCCGCGAACGAAAAGCGTGCGACTCCATCGAGACGCGCGAGCGGTGAACGTCACGGATGTTCTCGAGATCGACGACGTGATTCCAGGGTGGCGGATGGCGCTCTCGGAAATTTTCGATTAGTGCGCGAACGGACCGCCTGAGAGGCGGTCCTACGTAGGATGACCTCTCAGGTCGTCCACCTCATCGCGCGTGCCCGCGTATTCGAGTGCCTGCCGGATGTCCTCATCTTCGAGATCCGGATACGCACGCCGAAGCTCTTCGCCGGTACCGTAAGTCGCAACGGCAAGAACGACGCGCTTGACCGTGATCCGCATCCCGCGAATGCACGGTTGCCCATTCATCTTCGCCGGCTCGACAGTGATTCGATCAAGCTTGCTCTTCACAACGCTTCGCTTCCCTGTAAATCTCCCACCGCTCAACCGGAGTGAGAATCCCACAGAACGGGTCGCTCTTCCGCAATCGCTGCGACTCCTCGGATTCGCCGAGCAGGATTTCTCGAATCTCCGACCAGGGACGATCGAGGATTGCCATCCATTCGTATGCCGGAACACCACGCTCGATCCATCGTGCGCAGACGCTTCGCGCGTGATCCAGTCCCGTGCGGTTTGGATCGGCGTCGATCTTCGCCACAATCTGCTGCGCCATCGCAAGGCTCCTGCGATCGATTGCGTGATGGTTCCTCATCGCTCCGATTGTACGCGCCGGTGCCATACTCCCCGCGATGCGCAACTTCCTCCTGCTTCTCCTCCTCGCCCCCTCCCTCTTCGCCGAAACGTTCGACGCCGGCGATGGTGTGCGGCTCTGGTACGCGGAGCGCGGCAAGGGCTCGCCCGTGATCGTGATTCACGGCGGTCCGGGGATGGATCATTTCTCGCTCGCCGCCGATCTGGGGCCGCTCGAGAAGCGGCATCGCGTCATCTACTACGATCAGCGCGGCGGCGGCGGGTCGTCTCTGCCGTCCGACACCGCGTTGCTCACGATCGACCATCACGTGCGCGATCTCGAAGCGCTGCGCCAGCACCTCGGTCTCGAAAAAATCACGCTGCTCGCGCACTCGTTCGGGCCCGCGATCGCGGCGCAGTACGCGATCCGCTATCCGGCGCACGTCGAGCACATGATCTTCCTCTCGCCGATTCCGCCGCGCCGCGGCACGTTCGGTGACGAGTACGGCAAACGCTTGCGCACGCGACTGACCGACGCGCAGATCAAACGTGCGGAAGAGCTCAGCTTCGACACGGACAATGTCACTGCCGTCTGCCGCGAATACTGGTCGATCATGACGCCGCCGCGCGTCGCGAAATCGATCTCGCCCACCGTCGTGAAATCGGATCTCTGCGCCGCGCCGCCCAACGCACTCCGCTTCGGCATGACGAAAACGAATCCCGCCACGTTCGGCTCCCTCGGCGACTGGAACTGGACCGCCGACCTCGCGAAGGTCAACGTGCCCACGCTCATCCTCCACGGCGACGAAGACGCGATCCCGATGGCGATGGTCAACGAATGGATCACCGCGATGCCCAACGCACGCATCGTGCGCCTCGAAAAGACCGCGCACTTCCCGCACGCGGAACGTCCGACGATCGTCTTCCCCGCGATCGAGACCTTCCTCCGTGGCGACTGGCCGAAGAGCGCGACGCGCAAGTGAAGCCGACGAAGGAACAGATCGCCGCAGCGGCCGGCAAGACGATCGACGACGTCATCGCCGCCGATCTCGACGTGCTCTTCTGCGGCATCAATCCCGGCCTCTACACCGCGGCCGTCGGCCATCACTTCGGACGTCCCGGCAATCGCTTCTGGCCCACCATCCATCGCGCCGGATTCACGCCGCGCCTGTTTCGTCCCGACGAGCAACGCGAGCTGCTGCAGCACGGCTGCGGAATCACGAACGTCGTCGCGCGCGCGACAACAGCCGCTGCGGAGCTGACCAGCGATGAGCTCCGCGAAGGCGCAAACATCCTCGAAACGAAAGTGCGTCGCTACCGCCCGCGCGTCCTCGCAATCGTCGGCATCGGCGCGTACCGCACTGCGTTCGAGCGCCCGCGCGCGAAACTCGGCTTGCAGGAAGAGACGATCGGCGCGACAAAAATCTGGGTGCTGCCGAATCCGAGCGGCCTCAACGCGAACTACCGCCCGGCGGAGCTGGTGG
>DATKFO010000378.1:0-6897 GCA_035544355.1 Thermoanaerobaculia bacterium | reverse complement strand
CTCCCAGACGACGCTCCTGAGGATCGCCGCCTTTCTCGTCGATGCGCTGACGCTCGCCATCATTCTCGTCCTTCCCGCCTCCATCGTCAGCTACGCGATGGCGTGGATCGGCGGATCGGTGAAGGCGATCCAGATCGTCTGGTGGATCGCGCTCGCCATTCTCTTCGCCGGTTTGCTGCTGCGCGACGGCTTCCGCGGACGCTCCTTCGGCAAGCATTTGCTGGGCCTGCGCTTGAAAACACCGTCCGGCAAACCGTGCGGATACGGCCGTTCGATCCTCCGCAATGTGCCGCTCATCATTCCCGGCTGGAACTTCTTCGAAGTCGTGCTCGTGGTGATGGGACGCCCGCGTACCGGCGATCGCATCGCCAGGACGTCAGTCGCGGAAGAGTAAACGCAGCTCCGTCAACCGCTTCTCGAAATCGCCGGCACGCGATTGCCGCACGTCGAAGAAGAACTCGTTCTGCTCGCCGTAGCGTTCTTCCGCGAGCACGATGTTCGGCGGATCGATGAGGCGATAGATGTTGCCCAGCGCGTCGAACGGAACGATGACGCGGATGCGCGTGTAGACGTAGCGATCGGCGATCGTCGCGATGCGCAACGTCTCCGCCGCGGTCTCGCGATACGCGCGCGTGAGTCCGCCCGTGCCGAGCTTGACGCCGCCGTACCAGCGGACGACGACGACCGCGACGTCGTGCAGATTCGCACCTTCGATCGCTGCGAGTATCGGTCTGCCTGCGGTGCCGGATGGCTCGCCCGCGTCGGAGCTGCGCGTGCGCTGTTCGGCGAAGAGACGAAACGCCCAGCAGTGATGCGTCGCATCGAAGTCGCGCTTCGCGATGCGCGCGAGCTCGTCGAAGAATTCGTCGTCGCGCGTGACCGGAAACGCGATGCCGAGAAATTCGGAGCGCTCGATCTTGTGGCGGAACTCCGTTCTCGCAGCGAGAGTGCGGTAGTGATCAACGCTCATAGCGATACGCCGATACGTGCCGGTGTCCGCGCAGAAAAAAACGCAGCGGCCAATGTGCGGCGTCGGCTGCGTTCTCGACGCCGATGCGTTTGCTGATCGCGATGTCGCGATCTTCCACTTCGATGTCGCGCGACTCGAGCCAGAGCAGCGTTCCATCGAGCGGCTCGCCATCGAGTCGCCGGTCCACCGCCATCGCCGCGCAGAGTTTTCCCGGTCCGTTCATCAGCTCGAAATCGCGTTTCGCTTTCGGGCGGCGCTTGCGCATGAAGTCGATTCCGTGCACCGGCTCCGCCGCGCGCAACAGCACTGCTTCCGCGATGTCCGACTCCTGCGTGACGACGTTGAGGCACCAGTGCATGCCGTAGCTGAGATAGACGTACGCGTGTCCGCCGGCGAGATACATCGACTCGTTGCGCTCGCTGCGCAATCCGCGGCGTGCGTGACTCGCGGCGTCGTTTGCGCCGAGGTAGGCCTCCGTTTCGACGATGCGGGCGGCGAGGCGTTCCTTGCCGAAGCGGCGCCAGAGCACACATCCAAGCAGCGCGCGGGCGATCGAGACCGTGTCGTGAAGATAGAACGCGCGCGGGAGCTTCATCGCTTGTGCGTCAGCTCGTCCTCGGTGATGTGGCGAGCGATGATGCGCATCAGCTCCGCGTGCACGCCGCGAGATGCGCCGACGATGTTGCCGCGCTCGAGCCAGCGATCGCCGCCGGAGAAATCGGTGACGATGCCGCCCGCTTCGGTGACGAGCAGCGAGCCCGCCGCGACGTCCCAAGCCGCGAGATGCATTTCAAAAAATCCGTCGAACGTTCCGCTCGCGGTGTACGCGAGATCGAGCGCCGCGGAGCCCGCGCGGCGCACGCCCTTCGCGACGCGGATGATGTCTTCGAAGATCGCGACGTACGGCTTCACGTAGTTCTGCGCGCGAAAGGGAAAGCCGGTCGCGAGAAACGACGCCTCGACGCGATCGTGTTCGGAGATGTGCATGCGCGTTCCGTTGCGAAATGCGCCGGAGCCACGCTCGGCGACAAAGAAAAGGTCGCGCAGCGGCTCATACACGACGCCCGCAACGGTCTCGTTGCGCTCGCGCAACGCGATCGAAATCGACCAGATCGGGAAATGCTGCAGGTAGTTCGACGTGCCGTCGAGCGGATCGATGATCCACGTGCGCTCCGACGCGCCCGCACTCAACCCGCTCTCCTCGCCGAGGATCAAATCGCCGGGGCAGTGCTCGTTGATGACCGCGGCGATCGCGAGCTCGCTCTCACGATCGGCGTTCGACACCCAATCATTGCGCGCCTTCAGATCGGCGTCTTCCTTGCCCAGCTGCTCCCAATAGCGAAGCAGCACATCCGCGCCGCGCCGCGCGGCTTCGATGGCGACGTCGAGGTTGTTCATCGGGCGGGGATTGTATGTGGTTGCCGGTTACCGGTTACCAGTTACAACAGTTACCAGTTGCCAGGGGGATCGTGATTGGGAGGCGGCCCTCTGGAACTGGTAACTGGTAACGCCGTTTCCGTAATTGTGGGTAGGAAACCCCTTTCCATTTACACACCTAACCACAGCGATGGCGTCCCGACGTGCTTCCGAAACGGCCGAGGTGTCGCCTGGCGCTTTTGCCTGGGAACGGGCGCTCGTGGCGACGTTGCGGCATTCGTCGCTGCCCTGGAATGACTCGATCGCGGCTTCGCCGCTGACGCAATCGACCGGCGGGCGCGATCGCCTTTCGCTCGTCGCGCAATTCGCGGCGCATCAGGCGCTGCTGCAGTTCGCGGGAATCGCGGATGGTGACGTCGATCCTGCCGAATGGGTCGTCGTTCGCAAGCGTGGCGTCGATTGCCGGCTCGTGCGCATCGCGGCGCGCGCGTGTGATCCCGATTCGGCGCCGCCCGTGCTCACGCTCGCGCAGCAGTTCGCGGAGCTCGTCGGCGCGGATCTCGATGTGCTCGCGCAGTCGTGGGCGCGCGCGGAGCTCGTGTATGCGGAAGCGTTCGCGCGATTGCGTGGCGACATCGCTGCCGATCTGACGTGGACGAAGCGCGCCGCGTACGGCGAGATTGCCGCGCCGGGACCGGAAGCGTTGCGCGCACTCGCGATCGGTACGTATGGCTACGGCGACGACGCGTGCATCAACACGATCGCGAGTTTTCACGAGCACGCAGTCGTGTTGCGCGGCGAATCGCCGCTCAAGCGCTACTCCGCGCTCGCGGCGCTCGGCAACTTCGACGCGGGCGAGACTGAAGTCGCGGAGCGCATCATCGCGATGCGGCGAATCTTCATCGTCGCGAACGTCGATGCATTCGACGAAGCATCGCGCCGCGTCGTCGAGCTGCTGATGGCGATGGAGAACGCGACGTGGGTCGTGCCGGGCAGCGCAAATGCGCTTCCCGACACGCGCTGGTTCGTGCTTTCGCCGCGCATCGCTGCGCGTCGCGCGCTCGATGAACAGATCACGACCGCTGCCGATCAGCGTGCGTGGGTCGAGCGCTTTGTGATGTCGGATGCGTTCGCGGCGTTCGTCGCCGACGGCGATCTGCCGCCCGCCGACGCTTCGCTCCCCGCGCTCGCCGAGCCCGCGCGCTCCTACGTCGGCGCACTCGCCCTCCTTGGCACGCGCATTCCGCGGGACCTCGCCGAGCGATTTCTCGCCGGCTTTCTCTTCCGCCAGCCGCTCGAAGATCTCGCAGTGACTGGCGTGACGTCGGTCGAAGGAAACGAGTACGTGTTCGAGAGCGATCCGATTCGCGAGCACGCCGCGCGCTCGATCCCGATCGCATCGCGTCCGTCGATCTGTCGCGTTGCCGCGTCGCTGACGACCGGCATTCGCGCGGCGCAGCTTTGGATCGATGCGGGTGAGATCAATCGTGCGACGGAGGAGCTCGAGAACTTCGTGTGGTCGCGTGCGGAAGAGATCGTCGAGGTGCTGCATCGCATGCCGCGCGCGGTGCTCTCTCCGCCGCTCGCTCGTCGTTACGCGGACGCGCTGATCGATTGCGGCCGCTATCGCGATGCGCGCGATGTGCTGCTGACCGATGAAGATCGCGAGTTTGTTCTGGCGCGTGCGGAGCGGCGCACCGGCGACTACGAGAGCGCGTTGTCGCGACTGGAAAACATCACAGAAGGAGCCTTGCTGCGCGCCGAGCTTCTGCGGCTCACGCATCGCTACGACGAAGCGGCGAGCGTGCTCACGACGTGCGACGCGGACGATCCGCGCGTTGCATATGAGCTCGCGATTCTCGCGTACGACACGCATCAACCATTCGGCGACATCAGCGGCGACGATTACCTCGCCGCGCGATTCGCAACGTACTGCGCTCTGCGCGCCGAACACTTCGAGGAAGCATCGGCACTCGCGCTCCAAGCGCTGACGCTCGCTCGCTGTGCAGCCGAGCGCATCGACGCGTGGCTCGATCGTCTCTTCGCGACATTCTCTGCGGGCCGTTGGCCGCAGGCGCGCGCGATCGCGATGGCCGCGCTCGAAGTGGTCGAGGAAACGCAGGGCGATCGCGCAGCGGGCGGCATTCTCTTCACGCTTGCATACCTGGCTGCCGACGACGGCCAGTGGGCGCACGCGTCGCAGCGACTCGCGCGATTGCGCCGCTACTACTCCGGCACGCACGACGAAGAGCATCTGCGCGAGCTTTCGCTCATCGCCGCGCATCTCGATTTCTCGCGCGGACGATTCGCCGATGCGCGTCGCGCAGCAACGACAATGCTCGACGGCGATGACGATCAGATTCGCGAAGCAGCCGCACTCATCGTCGATGAGATCGATTGGATCGAGCACCGGAAGACGCTCATGCGATCGACCGGAAAATCGGGCAACGTCGAGCTGACGCGCCGCCACGGCCGGCTCACGCGGTTGCGGCGCGGTGAAGAGAATTGCGGCACGACACAACTCGAGATGTTCCGCGAAGCGCTCGCCACCGGCGACCGCCCCACCGCGCAACGCATCGCCACCGAGCTCGATCTCGTCCTCGTAACCGCATCGCCTGCGGATGCCGAATTACGTGTTCTTCGAACGGCAGCCACCGCCGACTTCCCATTCTCTCCACACGATTTCGAGATGCCGTGGTGCTTCGCCACACGCAATCGCCTCGGACACTGGAACGCGATCGGATTGCGCGAAGTGTCGGATAACGACCTCGATCGCATCCTCATCGACGAAGCCGAAGACTGGATCGCGTGCAGCGAGCGTGAGCTGCTCTTCCTCGAAGGCTCGTCAACGTGGAGCGCCGACGGACGCGATGCGATCTCCGCACTCTTCCGCACGCGCGCGGAGAATCAACGCCTGCGCCGCATCATCGATCAGGACGAAGCCGCGCGTCCGGCGACGCGCGCGGAATCGCTCGACGGCCTCGTCGGCGACTCCGCAGTGATGCGCGACATCTACGGACGCATCGCACTCGTCGCACGCCGCGACGTCGCCATCTGCATCCTCGGCGAATCCGGCACCGGCAAAGAGCTCGTCGCGCGCGCGATCCACCGCAACTCGACGCGCCGCACGAAGCCGTTCACCGCGGTCAACTGCGCGGCGCTGCCCGAGAATCTGATCGAGAGCGAATTGTTCGGACACGTGCGCGGCGCGTTCACCGGTGCCGATCGCGATCGCGCGGGCCTGATCGAGACCACCGACGGCGGCACGCTCTTCCTCGACGAGATCGGCGAGCTGCCGCTCAGCGCGCAGGCGAAGCTGCTGCGCTTTCTGCAGGAAGGTGAGTTCCGACGCGTCGGTGATACGACGAACCGCTCCGCCGACGTGCGCATCGTCAGCGCGACGAATCGCAAGCTCGAGAGCGCGGTCGAAGAAGGGCGTTTTCGCGACGATCTCTACTATCGAATCCGCGGCGTCGAGCTCGCGCTTCCCGCGTTGCGGGAGCGCGGTAGCGACATCACGCTCCTCGCGTCACACTTCCTCACGATCGAGCGCGACAAACATCGATCCGGTCCGAACGCGTTCACGAGCGAAGTCGACGCGATCTTCGCCGCGTACAACTGGCCGGGCAACGTGCGCGAGCTGCAGAACACGATCCGCGCCGCGCACGCGATGGCGGGCGACGCGAAGCAGATCGCGCTCGAGCATCTGCCGGAGCGTTTGCGCCGCGTCGCACCGGCGCGTGCAAGCGCCGGCTCGTATCAGGATTCGGTCATGCGCTTCCGACGCGAGCTCATCGAGAAATCGCTCCACGAGGCGCGCGGGAATCAAAACAGGGCCGCTTCGCTGTTGAAAATATCGCGGCAGGCGCTCGCATATCAGATTCGCGAGCTTGGCATTCTCGTCAACCGTCCGTAACGTCGCCGGTGCCTTTGTGAACGATTCCGCACGGCGCTGTGGCGTTTTGGCACCGCGAGCACCATGCTGTATTGCGTGGGCCTGCAGTTGGGGCCATTGTTACAGCCGCCATGCGAACACGGATCTCGCAGCTCGTGCTCGCAGCCGGTTTATTCGCCGTCGCCGGCTGCACTCTCTATAACGACGTCTCCGTCGCGCCGCTCGTCCTGTTGCCGACGTCGATCGATCGCGGTTCCGACATCCACGCGATGCTGCGGCGAGCCGACTACCTCCGCGCGATCGAGATGGCGTCCAACGTCAGCAATCGCTCGCGCCGCTCCGCAAACGACCTCGGCGCACTCGGCAGTGCGTATCTCGCCGCCGGACGCTACGACGACGCCCGCGAGCAGCTCCG
The DNA here is from genome assembly GCA_035544355.1 of Thermoanaerobaculia bacterium. Classification (GTDB taxonomy): domain Bacteria; phylum Acidobacteriota; class Thermoanaerobaculia; order Gp7-AA8; family Gp7-AA8; genus DATKFO01. Next base: position 240 of record DATKFO010000378.1, on the reverse strand, counting down.
CGCCGCGCTCGACCTCGCTCCGTATCGCGACACCTACGCCGAGATCGCGTGGAACCTCTCGCAAGTCGAGTATCTGCAGAACAACTTCGACGCGAGTCTCGAGTGGGCGCAGCTCGCGATCGATCACGGGCTGCTGATCAAGAAGTGGCATCTCGATTACCTCACCGCGCTCGCGCAGGTGCCGGTCTATCGCTTCGAAGGATTACCGAGCGATGTGCTGCCGATGCACGTGGGCCGTCC
>DATKFO010000377.1:0-5069 GCA_035544355.1 Thermoanaerobaculia bacterium | reverse complement strand
CGCGTGCCGCTCGCCGAAGGAATCGAACGAACCGTCGCGGCGGAGAAGCGATGCTGATCATCGGCGCCACTGCGCTCGTGCTCTACCTCGCGATCCTCGGCACGAAGTTCATCGTGTGCCGCCGCTACGCCGCATCGCACCCCGAACACGAGCAACTCGACGGCGACGTCACCGTCATGCAGCCAATCCTCGGCGGCGACCCATTCCTCGAAGAAGCATTGCGCCGCAACCTCACACAACGCGCGCGCTTTCTCTGGCTCGTCGATGAGGACGATGCGGAAGGGCAACGCGTGACGCAGTCGCTCGCGAACGAGCGCGTCGCGATCCAAATCTGTCCGCCCGCACCGCCCGGCGCGAATCCGAAAACGTTCAAACTGCAGCGCGGCCTGGAACGCATCGACACCGAATACGTCGCCGTGCTCGACGATGACACGATGCTCTCCAACGAACATCTCCAGCGCGCGATGTTCGCGCTGCAAACGAGCACGATCTACACCGGCCTCCCCTGCTATCTTCGCGGCGCGAATGTCTGGTCGTCACTCGTCTCACACTTCGTCAACAACAACAGCATCACGACATACCTCACGCTGCTTCCGATGGCCGGACCGCTCTCGATCAACGGCATGTTCTACGTGATGCGCACCGCCGATCTGCGCGCGATGGGCGGCTTCACGCCGATCGTGTCGCAACTCTGCGACGACTACGCGCTCGCATCGCTCGTGAAACGCAGCGGCGGCACGATCCGCCAGGGCATCACGCCGCAATTTCTCCACACGACCGTGCCCGACGCACAGCGCTACGTGCGCCTGATGCATCGCTGGTTCGTCTTCGCGAACATGCTCGTGCGCGATCAACGCGTCGGCGTCCAACTGCTGCTGTTCGTGTTCCTCGGACTGCCGCCGTTTCTCCTCTGGATCGGCTGGTTCTGTCCGCCGCTGATGATCGTCGCGCTCATCGCGCGGCACGTGATGTTGCGCAGTCTCCATTCTCGAGTTGCAGAGTTTTCTCGAGTTGCAGAGTTTCAGAGTTGCAAAGTTGCAGAGGGGGGGTCCGACTCCTCTGCAACTCTGCAACTCCGCAACTCTGCAACTCTTCATTGGCTGACCTCGATCGTCGCCGAGCTCCTGCAACCGCTGCATTGGCTGCACGCATGCGTGCAACACACGCTGCGCTGGCGAACGCGCCGTATCTCGATCGGAACCGACGGAACGTTTTTCTATGATCCTGTCTGAGCCGCCGGTGCAGCATCCGTTCACGACGATGAAGGTCGTGTGGCTCAGCGGTCTGAGCGATCCCGCAACGTGCGCGCTGAGCGCGAAGCAGGAACGCTTCCTCGACGCACTCGATGTTCCGCACGAGTCGAAGATCTACTGGAACTTTCCGTACGTTCCGTCGACGCAAGCACCACGCGAGGTTCCGCTCTGGCTCGCGAGCCTTCGTAACGCACATCAGTTCATCAGCGCATCGCGTCCCGCGTATCGCAACGCAGCACGCCGCCACTGGCGCGCACTCGCCGATTCGACCGACGCGCTGTTCGTGATCACCGGCAGTTGCGGACTCGAGATCCTGAATCACTGCATCGACGAAACCGACGCCGATCGCATCGTTCGCGTCATCGCACTCGGCCCCGTCGCGCGCACGCGTCCGAACGTTCCGTGTACGCTTGTGCGCGGCACCAACGATCCAATCTCGAAATTCTATTTTCCCGACTGCGACGTCGTGCTGCACGGCGCCGGACACATGAGCTATCTCGACGACCCGCGCGTCGTGCAACTGGTCAATCAGATCGTCAGCGAAATCGTATGCTCCAACACTTTTCCATCCTCGGCACCGGCCTCTATCTGCCGCAGCGCAAGCTGACGGCCGAAGACGCCGACGATCGCGCGGGCCTGTCCCGCGGCTGGACGCGCGCGCACACCGGCGTCGTCGATCGCTACGAATGCGTCGCGCCGGAATCGCTCGCGACGATGGCGTGCAACGCGATCCACGCGGCGATGCAGGACGCGTCGGTGAGCTGGCGCGACATCGATCTCATTCTCGACGCCAGCAATTGCCGCCATCAGCCGATTCCCTGCAACGCGGCATATCTCCAGCACACGCTCGGCGCCGACGCGCGCGGGATTCCGTGCATGGACGTGCAGAGCACGTGTCTCGGATTCATCGTCGCGCTGCAGGTCGCCAACGGCCTGTTCGCCGCAGGCGCGTACAAGCACATCCTCATCGTCTGCTCCGAGCAAGCACTCCTCGGCGTCAACTGGCGCGAGCCCGAAAGCGCATGCCTCATGGGCGACGGCGCCGCTGCCGTCGTCGTGCGCCGCGCCGATCCCGCGCCCGGATATTTCTTCGCGCATCAGACGTTCGGCGAGCATCTCGAGACATGTCAGATCCGCGGCGGCGGTCATGTGCTTCCGGTCACGACGTACACGGCGGAGAGCGACAGCACGTTTCGCTTTCACATGGACGGGCCGCAGTTGATGCGCACCGCCGCGAAATATCTCCCGCCGATGACGGAGTCGCTGCTCGCGGACGCCGGAATCGCGCCCAACGACTTGCACGTGATTCCGCATCAGGCCTCCCCGAAGGCGCTGAACGTAATGCGCCGACTGCTGCGCTTCCGCGCCGAGCGTTTTCAGAATCGTGTCGCGCAGATGGGCAATCTCATCGCGGCAAGCATTCCTGCAGTGCTGCATCAATGCCGCGCGGAGCGCATCACAAAAGCGGGCGATGCCGTGCTGCTCATCGGCACGTCCGCCGGCTATTCGCAGGCGGGACTCATCTTCCGGATGTGACGATGCCGTTCGATCGCGTCCGCTTCTTCAGCGCAGGCGAATGCACGCAGTTCGGCTACCTTGCCGCACGAGCCGAACACGGACTCGCTCGCTTCAAGAATGTCTTCGTGCATCTCGAACATCCGGCGCACGGCGTCTCCATCATCGACGCCGGATACAGTCCTCGCTTCTTCGACGCCACGCGTCCAATGCCGCAGCGTTTGTATCGCTGGACGACGCCGGTGCATCTCGACGCGCACGAGCACGCGGCGGCGATCCTCGATGCGCACGGATTGCAATCCGATGCAGTCGGCGAGTTGTTCATCTCGCACTTTCACGGCGATCACGTCGCCGGGCTCGATCACTTTCCGTCCGCGCGATTCGTCTATCGGCGCGAAGCACTCGATTCGTTGCTGCGCAGAAACGCGTGGAGCCAGGTGCGCCACGGTTTCCTCGCCGCACTGCTTCCGCGCGATTTCACGGAGCGCGGCAACGCGATCGATGACGACGCATTCGTCGCGGGATCGGAACCGTTCGAAGAATTTCGCATCATCGATTACTGGGGCGACGGCGACCTGCTGCTCATCGACCTGCCCGGCCATTCGCCGGGACACACCGGCTTCGCGATTCGCACGAAGAGCAAGCAGTTCCTCTACATCGCCGATGCGTGCTGGGACGTCGACGCGATGCTCGTGGGCCGCGAGTTGCCGCTGCCGTCGCGCAAGATGCAGCACTCGTATGTCAACTACTTGACCACTCAGGACAAGCTCCGTCGATTCGCCAAACGAGACGATTGGACGATGCTCGCCACGCACTGTCCGCGCACGCAGCGCCATGTCGAACGCGACTAAGATCGATTTCGTCGCGCCGCCGTTCGCGGGACATCTGTTCCCGCTGCTCGAGCTCGGACGATTTCTGCGCGAGCAGGGGTATGCGTCGCTGCGCGTCGCGAGTACCGAGGATGCGGCCGAAGCGATCCGCCTCAGCGGGCTCACGCCCATCGCGTTGCTCCCGGGCCGCGCGCACGAAGTCTGGGCCATCGCGAACACGCAGTCGCGCACCGGATTTCATCCGCTGCGGCTCTATCGCCAGTTCCGCCAGAACATGGCGCTGATGGGCGACGTCGCCGAACAACTGCGGCAAATGTGGAGCGAGCATCGCCCCGATCTCGTGATCGCCGATTTCACGATTCCCGTCGCCGGACTCGTCGCGCGCTCGATGGGCATTCCGTGGTGGACATCGATGCCCACGCCGTGCGCACTCGAGACAAAAACCGGAACGCCGTCGTACCTCGGCGGCTGGACTCCGAACGCATCCCTCGCTGCACGCGCACGCGACGCACTCGGCCGCGGCGTCATCACACTCTTCAAGCGCGGCGTCGCGATGATGTTCCGCCCCCAACTGCGCACGCTCGGCTTGCGCGGCCTCTATCGCGAAGACGGCACCGAAGCCGCCTACTCCGATGAACGCATTCTCGGAATCGGCATGCGCGAATTCGAATTCGAGCGCGACTGGCCAAAAGCGTTGCAGTTCGTCGGACCGCTCACCGAAGAGCCTCCGTTTCCGCACACCGCACCCGACTTCACCGACGACCGTCCCGCGATTCTCGTCACGCTCGGCACGCACCTTCCGTGGGCGCGCGAACGCGCCGCTGCGCTGATCGAACAAGTCGCCGCGCAAATGCCCGACTGCGTGTTTCATTTGGCGATGGGCAAGCCGGGATCGAACGTGCGCGAGATCCGCGGCAACGTGCATCACTACGGCTTCATCCCCTACGACCGCTACCTTCCGCGTTATCGCGCAGCGATCATGCACGGCGGAACCGGGATCACGTACGCGTGCATCAAAGCCGGCGTGCCGATGCTCGTCTGGCCACACGACTACGACCAATACGATCACGCCGCGCGCATCGTCGAGCGCGGGCTCGGCATCCGTCTCAAACCGCGTTGCGATGAGGTCGTGCGCGATCTGCGCACGTTGCTTTCGGACGAACGGGTTCAAGCACGCGTCCGCGAGTTTCAACAACTCTCGACGCGATATCACGCCGGCCGCACCGTCATCGCGGCGATGGAGAGCCGCTTGTGATTGGAACGTTCCTGCGCAGCTACGTCGCGGCGCGCTGGCGCTTCCGCCATCTTCGCGGCGACGCGCTGCAGCGATTCCAAGACCGACGCGCGCGCGCGATGGTCGCGTACGCGATCCGCCACTCTCCGTTCTATCGCGACCACTTCGCCGGTCACGATCCGCGCGATTGGCAAACGCTGCCCGCGATCGACAAGTCCGCGATGATGCGCGACTTCG
>DATKFO010000376.1:0-9036 GCA_035544355.1 Thermoanaerobaculia bacterium | reverse complement strand
CCGCGGCGGCGCTCTTCGAGCGCCTGGCGCCACAACGCGAACGCGGTCTCGAGGTGCTCCTTCGCGACGTTGACGCGGCGGCGCACTTCATCCGCGAGCGAGCCGTGTGCATCGGCGATCTTCGTCTCGACGACGAGCAGTGCTGCGCGCATGCGCGCCTGCTCGATCTGCGGCGGCGGCGTGGCGATGAGATCGCGCGCCATGCCGATCAGACGCAGCGTGCCGATGAACCACTTGGCCGGATCCCACTGGTACCAGCGGATGCCATTGCGAAAGTCGGCAGGAAAGCGGTGGTGGAACGAGTGATATCCCTCGCCGAGCGTGAGCAGCGCGACGATCCAGTTGTCGCGCGCGGAGACTTCGGCGTTGTAGAGGGGCTTGCCGAGGTAGTGGGCGAGGGAGTTCACGAAAAAGGTGGTGTGGTGAATCACGACCAGGCGCGTGAAACCGCCCCAGAGCAGGCCGGCGATCGGATTGCCGAACGCCCAGCCGATCAGCGTCGGGAGACCGAAGCCACCGACGATCAGGATCACTTTGTGCCAGCGGTGCTGCCACATCACGATCGGGTTCTCCTTTAGATCGGTCGCGTTTGCGAACGTGTCATCGCGCTCTTCGTTTTTGTAAAAGATCCAGAGGATGTGCGCCCACCAGAATCCGCGCTTGATGTTGTACGGATCCCAGTCTTTGTCGACGTGGCTGTGGTGCACGCGATGCTGCGACGACCACCAGAGAATCGAGTTCTCCGCGGCCATCGCGCCGAAGAACGCGAAGAACGCCTGCACGACCGGCGAGGCTTCGTAGCTCTTGTGTGAGAAGAAGCGGTGATATCCGGCGCAGATCGACAGGCCGACGGCGAGGTACATGCCGATCATCAGCAGCGGCATCCAGAGCGAAAAGCCCGCGTACCAGGTGTACAGCGCAGTCCCGACGACTCCGATGACGGGGGTCAGGGTCAGGAATCCGATGTTCACCCAGTCTTTTTTCATTGTTTCGATGACGCCACCTCCGGTTGGGAACGAGCGCGTAGGATACGCGCGGTTGGTCTGGATGAGAACCGCGCTCTGTCTCCTCGTATTCACCTGTTTCGTTTCCGCGACTCCGGATCAGCGCGCTCAGGCCGCCGCACATCATCAGAAAGCGCGCGCGCTTATGGCTGAGGCGGCGAAGACTTCGAACCCGTTCCGGCTCGCGTCGCTGGCGTGGGACGTCAGCGAAGAGCTCGATCTGGCGATTCGTCTCGATCCAGACAACGTCGACGCGCGCGTCGACCTCGTCCGTTTCTACACGATGACGCCGCGCATCGCCGGCGGCAGCGATTCCAAAGCCCGCAGCGAAATCAAGGAAATCGCGAAACGCGACCCATCCCTCGGCCACTTCGCGAAGGGCTACATGGCCTATCGCGACAAACAGTTCGGCGTCGCGCGCAAAGAGTTCAACGAGGCGCTCTCGTCCGCCAAATCGTCGCAGACCAAGATCCTCGTCTGGACGTGGCTCGGCTGGCTGTCGCAGGAGTCGCAGCAGTATGCGACCGCGTTCGATGTGTGGTCGAAGATGATCGATCTCGATCCGACGCAGCTCCAGGCGCTGTACGAGATCGGACGCACGTCGTCGTTCTGCGGATGCGAGCTCGAGCGCGGCGAGGCCGCGCTGAACCGATATCTATCGTCGAAGAGATCGCCCGAGATGCCGAGCGTCGAGGATGCGAAGAAAGTGCTGGCCGAGATCAAAGCATCGGCAAATCCACGCCCCGCTCCTTCGCAACACTGATCGCGTCGTCGTAGCCCGCGTCCGCGTGGCGCATCACTCCTGTTCCGGGATCGCATGTGAGCACGCGTTGGAGTCGTGCCGCGGCGGCATCCGTACCGTCGGCGACGACGACCATCCCTGCGTGCAACGAATATCCGATGCCGACGCCGCCGCCGTGATGCACCGATACCCACGTCGCGCCTGCGGATGTATTCAGCATCGCGTTGAGAATCGGCCAGTCCGCGATTGCATCGGAGCCGTCCTTCATCGCTTCGGTCTCGCGATTCGGTGACGCGACCGATCCCGAGTCGAGGTGATCGCGTCCGATGACGATCGGCGCGCTAACCTTCTTTTCGGCCACAAGACGGTTAAACAGCAATCCGGCCTTGTCGCGCTCGCCGTAGCCGAGCCAGCAGATGCGCGCGGGGAGTCCCTGGAACTCGACGCGCTTCTGCGCCATGCGCACCCAGCGATGCAGCGCCTGGTCGTGCGGGAAGAGCTCGAGGATCGCTTCGTCGGTCACGAAGAGATCGTTCGGATCGCCGGAGAGCACGGCCCAGCGGAACGGGCCTTTTCCTTCGCAGAACAGCGGTCGGATGAATAGCGGAACAAAGCCGCCGACGTCGAACGCGTCGGCGACGCCGGCGTGATCGCGCGTTTGTCCGCGCAGATTGTTGCCGTAGTCGAACGTGATCGCGCCGCGGCGCTGCAGTTCGAGCATCGCGCGCATGTGACGCGCCATCGTTTCGTACGAGAGATCGATGTACATCTCCGGGCTGCTCTCGCGCATCGCGAGCGCCGCATCGAACGACATGCCGGCCGGAACGTAGCCGTGCAACTCGTCGTGCGCCGAAGTTTGATCGGTGAGGACGTCGGGGACGATGTTGCGTTTGATGAGCGCTTCCAGCAGCTCGACGGCGTTCGCGACGACGCCGATCGAGACGGCTTCGCCCTTGTCGCGAGCTTCGATTGCACGTTTGATCGCGGCGTCGAGCGACGGCGCTTCTTCGTCGAGGTAGCGCTTCTCGAGGCGTCGCTGGATGCGCGTTTGATCGACTTCCGCGACGAGCGCGGTCGCGTCGTTCATCGTCGCGGCGAGCGGTTGCGCGCCACCCATGCCGCCGAGGCCTGCGGTGACGACGAGTCTGTTGCGGAGGGAGTCGTTGAAATGCTTGTGCCCGACGGCTGCGAAGCATTCGTAGGTGCCTTGCAGAATGCCCTGCGTGCCGATATAGATCCACGAGCCCGCGGTCATCTGCCCGTACATCGTGAGCCCAAGCGCATCGAGGCGGCGGAACTCTTCCCACGTGCCCCAGTGCGGAACGAGATTCGCGTTCGCGATGAGCACGCGCGGCGCGTCCACGTGCGTGCGAAAAACGCCGACCGGTTTGCCCGATTGCACGAGCAGCGTTTCGTCGTCTTTCAGTCGCTTGAGCGTGGCCACGATCGCGTCGTAGCACTCCCAATTGCGCGCCGCCTTGCCGATGCCGCCGTACACGATCAGCTGCTCCGGACGCTCGGCGACTTCGGGATCGAGATTGTTCATCAACATCCGCAGCGCCGCTTCCTGTTGCCAGCCGCGGCACGAGAGCTCCGTGCCGCGCGGCGCGCGAATGACACGCGGGGCGGTGAGTGTGGCGGTCATGACGCTATCGTATCGCGCTGTTGCGATAGATGTCGTCGACCAGCAATTCGGCATTCAGTGAAGGGACTTCCAGCCGTCCGCCGCTGATCGCAACACGCGTGAGCCAGGTGTCGCCGGTGCGGATGTATGCCGTGATCCGCCGTTCGCGATGGGAGACGATCAGATACTCGCGAAGCGTGGGGATCGTTTGGTAGTGCTCGAGCTTGAGACCGGTGTCGTAGCTTTCCGATGATTCGCTCGTCACCTCGACGAGGATCTGGGGATTCAGCGCTGTGGACTCCGGGCTGGGCTGGTGTTGCTGGACGTCACCACAGATGACCGAGGCGTCCGGAAACGTTGCGAGCCCGACTGCTTCCACGTAAATACGCAGATCCGAGGTATAGGCACGGCAAGGACGGTCGCCGGTCGCAGCGTCGAGCAAGCGAAGCATCTTCGCTGCGAGTGCGGCATGTTCGGCCGAGCCACCCGACATCGCGTAGATCTCGCCGTCGAGAAACTCATGCTTGATGTCGGAGTACATCTCGATCCCGACATAGTCAGCATAGGTAAACCGATGGAGTCGACGCGGTTCGCTCATGATGAGATTCTATGCTCGTGGATCGCAAACAACACGCCGCCGAAATCAACAAGCGCCTCAAGAAACTCTACCCCGACGCGAAATGCGCGCTCGATTTCACGAACGCGTTCGAGCTGCTGATCGCGACGATCCTCTCCGCGCAGTCGACGGACGTGCGCGTGAACATCGTCACGAAGTCGCTGTTCCGCAAGTATCCGAACGCAGAGGCATTCGCGAACGCGAGCCAGGTCGAGATGGAGAAAGACGTCAAGCAGACCGGCTTCTTTCGCAACAAAGCGAAGGCCGTGATCGCCTGCTCGAAGGCGCTCGTCGAAAAACATGGCGGCGAAGTGCCGCAGACAATGGACGAGCTCATCGCACTCCCCGGCGTCGGACGCAAAACCGCAAACGTCGTCCTCGGCAACGCATTCGGCATCAACGTTGGCGTCGTCGTCGATACGCACGTCAACCGCCTCTCCGGCCGCCTCGGCCTCACAAAACATGCCGATCCCGAAAAAATCGAGCAAGACTTGATGGAAGTGCTGCCGCGCAAAGAGTGGACGGTGTTCGCGCATCGATTGATCTATCACGGACGCCAGATCTGCATCGCGCGCAAGCCGAAGTGCGGGGAGTGCAAGTTGAACGACATCTGCCCGTCGGCGGAAGTCTAGGAGTGCGGTGGCAAAGCCACCGCTTTGCGATCCGGATCAGAAAGCGGTGGCTTTGCCTCCGCACTCCTAAATTTAAGGCCGGTCCACCGTCCCCGCCTTCGTCCACGGTCCACACTTCGCGATGCGCTTCACCGTCTTCCACCCTCCCACCGCCAGCCCGTACTTCGCGATCGCTTCGCGGCCGTACGCCGAGCAGCTCGGCGTGAAGCGGCAGCGCACGACGCCGCGCAGTCGCGGCGAGATGTGTGCGCGATATTCGTCGATCGAAAAAAGCGCGACACGCGCGCCGATGCCGTGTCCTCGCGGCACGCTCAGATCGTGAATCGCGATCAGCGTCACGATCAGCACGACGATCAGGCGCGCTCGGCTGCTTTTGCCTCGTCCCACAGTCCGTCCATTTCCTCGAGCGTGAGCTGATCGAGATTCTGTCCGCGCTCGTGCACGCGCGACTCCATCGATTCGAAGCGCCGCTGGAACTTGCGATTCGTCGATTGCAGTGCTTCCTCCGCGTTCACGTTCATCTTGCGCGCGATGTTCGCGATCGTGAACAGCAGATCGCCGATCTCATCGTGCACGTGCGATGCGTCGCCGGAATCGACAGCCTCGCGCAGCTCCGCGATCTCTTCGTCGAGCTTGTCGAACACATCCGATGTGCGACGCCAATCGAAGCCGACGCGCGACGCCTTCTCCGTCAGTCGCGATGCTTTCAGCAGAGCGGGCAGCGCCTGCGGCACGCCGGAGAGCACGCTCTTGTTCTCCGCTTTGCGTTCTGCGCTCTTCAACTTTTCCCAGTTCACGAGCACCTGCTCCGCGTCGTGCGCCTCGACGTCGCCGAACACATGCGGATGCCGCCGCACGAGCTTGTCGTGAATCGCCGTGATCGAGTCGTAGATGTCGAACGTTCCTTCCTCGCGCGTGATCTCCGCGAGAAACACCGCCTCGAGCAGAAAATCGCCGATCTCTTCGAGCAGCGCACTGCGATCGTCGCGATCGATCGCGTCGACGACCTCGTAGGCTTCCTCGATCACGAACGGCTTGAGATCGGGAAGCGTCTGCTTGCGATCCCACGGACAGCCTCCGGGCCCGCGCAAGCGCGTCATCAACGTCACGAGATCATCGAAGGAGCGTTTCGACATGGCGGGATTGTAGTAGGCAGTTTGCAGTCGGCAGTGAGCAGAGCTCAGACATCCTCTGCCCACTGCCCACTGCTGACTGATCGTGACCCCGCTCACCAACAAATCCGTCATGCAGCCGCTACCGTAACTCCCGCAAATGACACGCTTGGTTTGGTTCGTTCTCAACGACGGCCGCTCGGTCGTCGCAGCGTGTGACGCCGCTTCGAAGGAATCGATCGGCAGCGCGCTCGCGAAACCGAATGGCACGCTCACGCTCACATCCGACGATCGCGTCGATCACATTGCGAGCCGCGACGTGCGCGATTTCGTTTTGTTCGAAGCAAGGTCTGCCGTTCCGCCCGCCGCAGCGATCTACCGATTCGTGCACGTCTGATCCTGCTACGATGAGCACCTTCTTGGGATCCGATGGCCAACCAGGTCCTCATCGTCGCGGACGATTTCACTGCGCGTAAGCCCGCAGAAGTTGCGCGGTCACTCGACTTCACCCCCGTCATTGCAGGCTCCGAACAGGAAGCATCCGATCTCCTCGATCGCGAGTCGTTCAGCCTGATCGCCGTCAGTGGCCCGAACATCTGGCAGCGCGTGCGCGCGCTGGCGAAGAGCAAACAACCGCTGACGCGCGTGCTCGAGCTGCCCGCGCACACCGACGTCGACGACACCGACTCCGCCGTGCGCCAGTTGCTCACGCGCTACCTCGGGCGGCCCGCGCGTCAGGCGCGCTTCTCGGCCGAAGAGCGTTACCGATTTCTATCGTCACTTTTGGAATCGTTCACGAACACGCTCGACCTCAAAGAAGTGCTGCGCCGCATCGTGACCACGACGCGCGAGGAGCTCGGCGCCGATCGCGCGTGGTTGCTGCATCCCGTCACGGAACAAACGGAATTCGCGCGCGTCGCGTTCGCCGTCGGCGCCGATGCCGCGCAGGAGATCGACGACAACACCGCTGTTTCGTTGAAGGCGTCGCAATCGGTGATTCATCGCGCGCTCGAAGCGAACGGACCGGTTGTGTCGCTCGAAGGCGACGACGATTTCGATCACGAGCTCGCCGCGCGCTACGACATTCGCTCGCGCATGCTGCAGATCCTGCGGCCGCGCGACGAAGAGCCGTGGATCTTCGGCATGCATCAGTGCCAAGCGCGCGAGTGGACCGAGGAGGAGATCTCGCTGTTCGGCGAGATCGGTCGTTACGCGACGCTCGCGCTGAACAACACGCTGCTGCACGCGCGTGCGGTGCGCGAGATGGCGAAGGTCAACGCGATCCTCGATCAGATCCCCGAAGCCGCGGCGATTTATGACGCGGACGGGCGGCTCGAGCGGATGAACGTTGCAGCACAGCGCGAACCGGCGGTGCTGTTCTCCGCTGATGCGGAAGGGCGCGTGCGCAACGATCGCCATCGCTACATCGATGGAAGCCCGCTGTCGCCGGCGGAGCTGCCGTCGATGCGTGCGCTGCGCGGCGAGACCGTGAAGTCCGACTACCTCGTGCACGATCAGCGTACCGATGACGATCGCGTCGTGAATTTGAAGGCTGCGCCGATTCGCGACGATCGCGACAAGATCATCGGCTCGGTCGTGCTGTCGCGCGACGTCACCGATGAGCGCCAGAACGCGGAGCGCGAAGCATGGCGCCGCCGCCGCGCGGAATGTCTCGCAAACCTCGGCCTCGAATTCGTCACGATGCAGCCGAACTTCGACGACCTCGATGATTCCGCGCGCCGCATCGCGCACGCGGTCGCGGGCTCGGTGCGCATCTATCTCTATCACTCCGCGACGACCGGCATGCTCGATCTCGTCGGTTGGGCGACGGCGACGCCGGACGTCGAAGCGTTCCGACCCTACTTCGCCGACCATCCGTATCGTCCCGGCGAGGGTCTGCCGGGCACAGTGTTCCAGATCGGCCGGCCATTGCTCTTTTACGAGATCCGCGGCGAGTCGCTCCTCGGATTCGCGCGCGACGAAGAAGAGCGCCAGATCAAGATGGCGCTGCGCGAGCAGAGCGTGATCGCATGTCCGATCGAGTCGTACGGCGAGCGCATCGGCGCGCTCGTCGTGTCGCAATCCGATCCGCGCCGCAACTTCGACGCGGAGGACCTCGAGTTCGTGCAGTCGATCGCCGAGCGCATCGGCGCCGCGAGTCACATTCATCGCCTCACGCGCATGTCGCAGGAAGGGCATCGCGCTGCAGAGGATCTCGCACGCCGCGAAGTCGATGCGCGTGTGCGTTTCGAAGCGGTGCTCGAGACTGCACCGATCGGCGTCGCCGTCATCTCCGCCGACGAGCTGCGCTTCGAGCTCGCGAACCTGCGCTTCATGGAGTTCGCCGCGGTGTACGGACGCACCTCGTTCGACACGAAGCTGATCGGCTTGCGCGTCGCCGAAGTCATTCCGGGCTTCGAGCAGATTCTCAAGCAAGTCGCGGAGTCGGGCGAGAACCGCATCGACGAAGCGATCCCGCTCGCAGCCGGTGCTGTGTACATCAACCGCATCATCTCCGCGGTGCGCGGACGTTTTTCGGGCATCACGCAGAGCATCACGGTCCTCATTCAGGACGTGACCGATCAGGTGCGCGCGAAGCGCGAGATCGAAGATCTCGCGAAGATGATGGCCGAGCGCTCCGCACGCCTCGACTCGATCCTCGGATCGATGACCGACGGTTTGTGGGTCTACGACGCGCGCGGCGCCGTCGTCGACGTCAACCAGGCCGCGCTCACGATGTTCGGCCTCGGCTCGCGCACCGAAGCCGTCGCACACGGCGCATTCGAGCGTTTCTATCTGCGTTATCCCGACGGCCGGCGCGTGCCCGCCGATGAATTGCCGTTTGCACGCGCATTACGTGGTGACGTCGTCCCCGATTTCATTGCCATGGGCCGTCATTTATTGACGGGCAAGGATCTCGACCTCTCGATTGCAGCCGCGCCCATTGAGAGCAACGGAATTGTGGGCGCCGTTCTTGTGATCCGCGACATTACGGCATTGCAAGAGCTCGATCGTAAGAAAGACGAATTCCTGTCCGTCGCCTCGCACGAATTGCGTACGCCCTTGACGACGATCAAGGGCTATACGCAATTGTTGTCGCAGACGGTCAATGACCTCCCGACCGACGAGCGCACAACCTATCTCAACGCAGTCCTCGGCGAGATCGAGCGCATGATGGGCCTGATCTCAGAACTGCTCGACGTCTCGCGCATTGAGACCAATCGCCTGCAAATCCACCCGCAGCCGATTCGCTGGGTCGAATTCATCGAGCGCCGCGCCACCGCATTCCGCGTTCAGAACGCAGCG
>DATKFO010000375.1:0-2864 GCA_035544355.1 Thermoanaerobaculia bacterium | reverse complement strand
TCGAGGTTGCTTGGTTGCTTGGTTGACCGCCGCAAACCACTGGACGGCGGACTTATAGTCCGCCGATTTTTGCGCGAGGCAGCGGACTATAAGTCCGCCGTCCAGGTGCGCCGCGCAACTCCGCAACCCGAACACATTACCCAAAGCGGCGGCACGGCCGCGCGCACTCCAAACGTCCGGCACAAGTTCAGCACGGTTGCGCGTTGTGCGACGCAGATCCATCGGCGCTGAAGTCACTGAAGACGGCGTCCACTTCCGCGTCTGGGCACCGGCGCGGAAGTCGGTCGCCATCATGTTCGACGATGGCGAACACGACCTAGCGGGCGAGGACGACGGCTATTTTTCTGCGCTGGTTCCCGGTGTGAAGCGCTATCGCTTGCGCCTCGACGGCGAGCGCGAAACGTATCCTGATCCTGCATCGCGTTTTCAACCCGAAGGTCCGCATGGACCATCGCAGGTCGTCGACGCATCTGCGTACCGCTGGAAGCACGCAGCTCGCGACGTGCGCGCAGACGTCATTTACGAAATGCACATCGGCACGTTCACGCGCGAAGGAACGTTTGCCGCGGCGATCGAACATCTTCCCGCGCTCGCGGACATCGGCATCACGATGCTCGAGGTCATGCCGATCCACGAGTTTCCCGGCGCGTTCGGCTGGGGCTACGACGGTGTCGATCTCTGGGCGCCGTCGCATTTGTACGGCGAGCCCGATGACGTTCGCGCGTTCGTCGACGCCGCGCACGGCGCGGGCCTCAGCGTGATCCTCGACGTCGTCTACAACCACTTCGGCCCCGACGGAAACTACATCGCGCAATTCGCGCCGAGCTTTTTCTCGACGACGTACACGAACGAATGGGGCGACGCGATCAACTTCGAAGGCGACGATGCTTCCGGCGTGCGCGAGTTCTTCGCGGAGAACGCCGCGTATTGGATCGACGAGTTTCATTTCGACGGCTTGCGGTTCGACGCGACGCAATCGATCCACGACAGGAGCGCCACGCACATCCTCGGCGAGATTGCAGCGCGAGCGCGCGCAGCCGCCGGCGAACACAAGATTTTTCTCGTCGCGGAGGATGAACGGCAGGACGTTCGCCACATCACCGAGCACGGACTCGACGCACTCTGGAACGACGACTGGCATCACGCATCGCGCGTCGCCCTCGGCGGACGCATCGAGGCGTACTACACCGACTATCGCGGCCGGGCGCAGGAATTCGTGTCGATGGCGAAGCACGGGTTTCTCTATCAGGGACAACGCTACAAATGGCAGCGCATGCGTCGCGGCACACCGTCGATCGGCATCGCGCCGCGCAAGTTCATCTGTTGCCTCGAGAATCACGATCAGGTTGCTAACTCCGCACACGGCGAGCGGCTTACACAACTCGCATCACGCGGACGCATGCGCGCGATGACCGCGCTGCTGCTCCTGCAGCCCGCGACGCCGATGCTGTTTCAGGGACAGGAGCTCGGACTCCCCACGCCGTTCCAATACTTCGCCGATCACAAGCCGGAGCTCGCAACGCTCGTCGCAAACGGACGCCGCGAATTTCTCACGCAGTTTCCGTCGCTCGTGAACATCGAGCCCGCGCCGCCACACGATCGCGCGACGTTCGAAGCGTGCAAGCTCGATCGCACGAAGATCGACGCGAGCATCGCACAGCTCTATCGCGAACTGCTGCAATTGCGCCGCGATGAAGAGCTGATCGACGGCGCAGTGCTCAGCGACGAATGTTTTCTCCTCCGCTGGCCATCGCGCCTCCTGATCATCAACCTCGGCGAAGCGCTGCACCTCGATCCCGCACCCGAGCCGCTGCTTGCTCCGCCTGCGGGAAGCGCGCGATGGGCGCTGCTCTGGTCGAGCGAGCCCGTCGCGTACGAGATCGATTCCGAGGAGAACTGGCGGATCCCGCGAGAGTGCGCGCTGCTGCTGGCCATCTGATCGTGTTACTTTTTCCGCGTGCGCGGGTTGTGCCGGTGGTGCAAGACGGAAGTGTCGGGGCGGCGACGCACCTTCTGCTCGGACGCGTGCGTGCACGAGTGGCGCTTGCGCTCGAGCACGAGCTACCTGCGCGACTGCGTCCTCGCGCGCGATCGCGGCATCTGCACGCTCTGCCGCCTCGACACCGTAAAGCTGCGCCGCCGCATCATGCGCCTCCCCTTCGCACAACGCATGCGCGAGCTACGCACCCTCATCGAGCGCGGCACGATCACACGCGGCCGCAAGACCTGGTGGGAAGCGGACCACATCCGCGCAGTCGTCGAAGGCGGCGACTCGAATCTCGATAACGTGCGAACGCTCTGCATCGCGTGCCATCGCGAGGTCACGCGTGGTTTGCGGATACGGCGGAATGCGCAGAACGAGCGCGGCGTATACTCGGAATGATGCGGAGCCAGGCTGCGGAACAACTGCGAGAAACGACTCGAGACGCCGCGCGCGCGTTGCCGCTCGACGAACGTCTCGAGCACATGCTCGAGCTCGGCGAGCAAGGTCTGCAAGCATTCATGGATGCGCGCGGTCTGAGCCGGGACGACGCAATGCGCGAGATCGAGAAACATCGACAGAGCGGTCGGCAGCGATCCCGCTCCATGGAGTGGATCATCGATGCGTCTCGTCCACAGAGCTCTGACGATTCTCGATGAACGCAGAACGCCGTTCGCTCTGATCGGTGCGCTCGCACTCGGCGTGTATGGTGCAGAGCGATCGACGCGCGACATCGATTTTCTGACGGTGGATTCATCGATCTTGAACGCCGATGTCTGGACGGATGCCGCGGCTGACGGCGCGCAGGTCAAGGTTTTCAAAGGAGACTTCGATGATCCGCTCGCCGGCACGGTGCGGCTCGTTCGAGATCGCGAACAGGTCG
>DATKFO010000374.1:0-2218 GCA_035544355.1 Thermoanaerobaculia bacterium | reverse complement strand
CTGCACTCTTCCCGGTCAGCCGAAAGAATTCACCGACGCGATCGAGCGCGTGACCAGGCCGATCGAATCGCTGCGCCGCGATGTCTCGTTCGCGGAGTTTCTTCGCACGCGACGCAATCTCTCGCCGCGCATGCGCGAGCTCGCACGCACGTACGTCGAAGGCTTTCACGCAGCGCACGCGGATCGCATCAGCACACTCGCGTTGTCGGGCGGCACGATCGAAAAGCAGTTCCGCATTCTCGACGGATACGACTCCGTGATCGCGTGGCTGCGCGCGGGCATCGATCCGTCGCGCGCGGAGGTGCGCTTCTCGACGGTTGTGAAGTCGATCGAGTGGAGCGACGGCGACGTCACGATCGCGACGTCGAAGGAAACGTTTCACGCGCGCGCGGCGGTGCTCACGATTCCGATCGGCGTCTGGAAGGCACCGCAGGAACAGGAAGGCGCGATCCGTTTCGATCCGCCGCTCCGCGAAAAAGAGAGCGCGCTCGAACACCTCGAGGCGGCGCACGTCGTGCGAATCGTCTTTCGTTTTCGCGAACCGTTCTGGGAGCCGTCGACACACTTCGTGCACAACCCGTCCGATCGCTTCATGCCGACGTGGTGGACGACGAATCCGATCCGCACGGCGCTGCTGACGGGATGGGCGGGCGGACACGCAGCGGACGCGATGCTCGCAGAAGGCAGCGACGCGATGATCGATCGCGCACTCGACGCGATGTCGCGCGCGTTCGCGGTGCCGCGGCGCAAGATCGCATCGCGGCTCATCGCGACGTGGACGCATGACTGGCAGAGCGATCCGTTCAGCCGCTGCGCCTATTCGTACCCGGCCGTCGGCGGCAGCAACGCGCACGCGGCGCTCGCGAAGCCGATCCGCCGCACGCTCTTCTTCGCCGGCGAAGCAACGAGCGCGAAACAATTCGGCACCGTCGCGGGCGCGATCGAGAGCGGCCGGCGCGCCGCGCGCGAAATGTTGCGCATGTTCACGACGCAGTAACGAGGGAGCCCTCTAGAATGCGGTTGCCAGTTGCCCGTTGCCGGTTGCCAGAGGGCCACCGCCCAACCACGGGGTTTCGTTTCCCCTCTGGCAACTGACAACCGGCAACCGGCAACCTTTTCATCGCAGGAGAATCATGAAAACTTTTGCACTGCTTGCGCTCCTCGCCGTTCCTGCGCTCGCGCAGTTCCCTCCGCTGATGCTGCCCGAGGCGAGTCCGGAGGCTTCGGTGGCGCAGACGGTGGGATTGACGAAGCTGTCGATCACGTACCACCGCCCCGCGGTGAACGGACGCAAAGTGTGGGGCGAGCTCGTGCCGTACGGCGAAGTGTGGCGCGCGGGCGCGAATCAAAACACGACGATCACGTTCTCGTCGCCGGTCTCGATCGACGGCAAGCAGGTCGATGCGGGCACGTACGGACTGCACATGATCCCGACGGAATCGGCGTGGACGATCATCCTCAGCAAAGAGTCCGCGGCGTGGGGAAGCTATAGCTACGATCCGAAGGAAGACGCGCTACGCGTCACGGTCACGCCGCAAGCCGCGGAATCAACGGAGCGCCTGCGCTTCACGTTCGATGATCCAACCGACGACGCGGTGATCGTCGCGATGCAGTGGGAAAAGCTGCGCGTCGCGTTCAAGGTCAACGTCGACACGCAGAAAGTCACCCTCGGGAGCGTGCGCGAACAAATGCGCGGACTGCCGCGCTTTTTCTGGCAGGGCTGGAATCAGGCCGCGATCTACGCGCTGCGCAACGGCAGTGATCTCGATGAAGCGCTGGCGTGGGCTGACGAGTCGCTGAAAATCCAGACGACGTTTCAAAACCTCCGCACGAAGGCCGCGATCCTCGAGAAGAAAGGCGACGCGAAACAGGCAGGCGAGCTCCGCGCACGCGCGCTCACGATCGCCAACGAAGCCGATCTGAATTCCTACGGCTACATGCTCCTCGGCCAGAAGAAAGTCGACGAAGCGATCGACGTCTTCAAGCGCAACGTCAAAGAGCATCCGACGTCGTGGAACGTCTACGACTCGCTCGCCGACGCGTACTCCGCGAAGGGCGACAAGAAGCTCGCGATCGAGAACTACAACAAGGCGCTGTCGCTGACAAGCGATCCCGATCAGAAGAAGCGGATCACGGAAGCGATCAAGAAGCTGGCGTCGTCGTAGGGGCGGCCTGCGGCCGCCCGAATCCCCGTCATCGTGCGGTCACCAGAATTCGG
>DATKFO010000373.1:0-2133 GCA_035544355.1 Thermoanaerobaculia bacterium | reverse complement strand
TCGTCGCGGCGCCTCGGTTGATTCTTCGGCTACGCTCAGAATGAGTAAACACACCATCCACGCCGTCTGCCCCCACGACTGCCCCGACACCTGCTCGATGCTCGTGACCGTCGAAGACGGCCGTGCGATCCGGCTCGCGGGAAATCCCGATCATCCGTTCACGAACGGTTTTCTCTGCACGAAGGTCGCGAAGTATCTCGAGCGCACGTATCACGAGGGGCGCCTGCTCTATCCGCACATTCGCGTCGGCGCGAAGGGCGAAGGACAGTTTCGTCGTGCGACGTGGGATGAGGCGCTGAGTCTCGTCGCGTCGCGGTTGCAGTCCGTCATCGACAGCGACGGGCCGCAAGCGATCCTTCCCTACTCTTACGCCGGCACGATGGGACTGATCCAGGGCGAAGGGATGGCCACGCGCTTCTTCAATCGCATCGGCGCGTCGCTGCTCGATCGCACGATTTGCGCGACGGCGGGTGCCGAGGCGATGAATCTGACTTACGGAACGCGCATGAGCCCTGATTCAGAGAGCATCGGCGAAGCGAAGCTGATCCTGCTCTGGGGCACGAACACGCTCACGTCGAATCCGCATCTCTGGCCGTTCGTGCGCAAGGCGAAAGCGAACGGCGCGAAAACGATCTGCATCGATCCGCTGCGCACGCGCACTGCGGTCGCGTGCGACGAGCACATCGCGATTCGTCCCGGCACCGACGCCGCGCTCGCACTGGCGATGATGCACGTGCTCTTCCGCGACGGGCACGACGATCGCGCGTATCTCGAATCGATGACGATCGGCTGGGAAAAATTGCGTGAGCGCGTGCTCAATGAATACGCACCGTCGCGCGTCGCGGCGATCTGCCGCATTCCGGTCGAGACGATCGAGCGCCTCGCGACGTTGTACGGCACCACGCGGCCGACGTTCATCCGCCTCAACTACGGATTGCAGCGGCACGCCGGCGGCGGCTCCGCGGTGCGCGCGATCTCGATTCTTCCCGCCGTCACTGGCGCATGGAACGACGTCGGCGGCGGATGCCAGCTCTCGACGTCGGGCACGTTCAAGCTCAACACGAAAGGTCTCGAGCGCCCCGATCTCGTTCCGCCCGGCACACGCACGATCAACATGACGCGCCTCGGCGAAGCGCTGACGATCACGAACGATCCGCCCGTGAAGGCGATGATCGTCTACAACTCGAATCCCGGCGCGATCGCGCCCGATCGCGAGAACGTCATGAAGGGATTGAAGCGCGACGACCTCTTCACCATCGTGCTCGAACATTTCCAAACCGACACGGCCGATTACGCGGACGTGCTGCTGCCCGCGACGACGCAGCTCGAGCACGACGACGTGCACAAGGCGTACGGACACATCTACGCGATGTACAACCAGCGCGCGATCGCGCCGCTCGGCGAAGCGCTGCCGAACGCGGAGATCTTCCGCCGCATCGCCGCTGCGATGCAGCTCGATCATCCGGAGCTGCGCGCGAGCGACGAAGAGTTGATGCGCACCGTGCTCGAAGGGCAGCCGTTCACGCTCGACGAGCTGCGCGAGCGCGGCTACATCCGTCTCGATGTGCCCTCGCCGCACGTGCCGTTTCCTGTCGGCGCGCACGTGCCGACACCGAGCGGAAAGATCGAGATCGAATCGGAAAGTGTCGCGGCCCTCGGACTCGATCCGCTGCCGCTCTACATTCCGCCGTACGAATCAGAAGAACGCGCGCCCGAGCTCGCGAAGCGCTATCCGCTCGCGCTCATCTCGCCGCCCGCACACTCGTTCCTCAACTCGTCCTTCGTCAACGTCGCATCCCTGCGCCGCGCCGCGGGGAAACCGACGCTCGAGATTCACGCGGACGACGCAACCGCGCGCGGCATCAACGCGGGTGAGGTCGTCGCGATCTACAACGATCGCGGGACGTTTACGGCCGAGGCTGTGATCACCGATCGCGTGCGACCGGGAGTCGTGAGTGCACCTTCGGTGTGGTGGGCGAAACTGACGAGCGATCGCGCAAACGCGAACCACACGACGTCGCAGGCGCTGACAGACATCGGCCGCGGCGCGACGTTCTACGACAACCTCGTGGAAGTGCGGCCGGTTTAGGAGTGCGGTGGCAAAGCCACCGCTTTCTGATCCGGATACGAAAG
>DATKFO010000372.1:0-2949 GCA_035544355.1 Thermoanaerobaculia bacterium | reverse complement strand
TTCGGGCGGCCGCTGGCCGCCCCTACTTGTTCTCCTGATCGTCGCGGCATTCGCAAACTCACTCTTCGCGGCCACCCCCATCACCATCAGCCTCGCGAAGGAGCGCGCCGGCCACACACCGGCGCGCTTCCTCCCCGTCGTCGGCGACTGGATCATCGCCAACGATGAACGCGGCAACCCCGTGATCCAGGTCGACGGACGCCAATGGATCAAAGGCCAGCCGTCGGCCGGACTCGCTGCGAACGCGCGCAAGATCTACGGCGCGAAGCACGAAGAATTCATCGACAGCGTGAAAGCGTACGCGTACTTTCCGTACTCCGTCGCGAAAGACATCCCCGACTTCACCAACGGCGAGATCTCGATCCGCTTTCGCCTCCTCGGCGGACAGCTCGATCAATGCGCCGGCATCCTCTTCAATCTGAAATCGAACGGCGACTACCTCACCGTGCGCTTCAACGGCAAAGAGGACAACCTCGTGCTCTGGACGTTCAAGAGCGGCAAGCGCAGTTTCGTGAAGAAGGGCGCGCACGACGTGCATCTCGCGTTCGGCGATTGGCATCGCATGAAGATCGCCGTCGACGGCACGCAGCTGCGCGGCTATCTCGATGACGAGCTGCTGCTCGAGTACACGCTGCCCGAGGCGGTGTCGGGGAAGGTGGGGCTCTGGTCGAAGACCGACAGCGTGAGCCAGTTCGACGCGTTCACCGTCGCCGCTGCAGCAGCCACGAAGCCATGACCAGCAGCGGCCACACGACATAGAAGAAGGTTGCGGCTCCGCGCGGCGAGGCGTTCAACGGATATCCGGGATACGACGCCTCGCCGCGTTGCGGCAGCGTGAGTCCCGCCAGCGTCTCGACGTCGTCGAGCACGATCTCCTCGGTCGTCGAGCGGCTCACCGTTTCCTTCGAGCCGATGCGATAGATGATCGTGCCGTAACGCTCGTCGTTCTCGAAGAGCGCAGAGCGCCCCGCGTACGGATACTCGACGCGAAGCTCGCGCAGCGTGCGACGCAACTTCGTCAGCACGTTGCGCTCGTAGTCGTTCGCGCGCGGATCTTCCGCTGCGAGATGCACGCGGATCGTGAGCGGCGTTTCGATCGAGCGAAGCAATCGCTCATCGGCAGGTGAAAACGAATTGCGGCGATCTTCCGAAACGTCCGCGCTGCGGTTGGTTGGAATCGCGGTGATCGCGAGCGCGCCGATGGCGATGGCAACTGCGACGCGCAGCGCACGCGCGCGTGCGGACACGCGAAGGTCGAGAAATGCCGCGGCGATGACGAGCAGCACGATCGACGCAACGACCGGCACGAGCACGACGTCGAGACGCAGCAGTCCGCGCTCGAATTGCCGCAGCATCGCGGACGGCGTGTACTGCGCCGCAGTGGCGATCCATCCGCCGCGGCCCGTGGCAAAAAAATCGAGCGCCCATGTTCCGATCGTGAAGGAGAGGACCGCGATCGCCGCACTCGCCGCGCCGTTCAACATCGACGCCGCCGCGATCGCGAGGCTGCACGTGACGGCGTAACGCAACGTGTGTCCGAGGAGCAGGTTCGCGGTTTCGGCGAACGAGACATGGCCGCCGTAGCCACACCACAACACGAGCATCATCGCCGCCGGCACGAGACAAACCGCCCACGCGGCGAGCAGCGCGATGAACTTCGCCGCGAGCTGCGACGTGATGCGCACCGGCGATTGCAGCAGCAACGCGAGCGCGCCGGATTGTTTCTCCGTCGCGACGAGTCGGATTGCGACGAACGGCACGAGGAACGTGATCAGGAGATCGTACGCGCCGAACGCCGGCACGAGCACGCCGTCGAGCGGTGACAGCGCGGATGCGAGCGCTCCCGGCGCGCTCGCTTCGGCATACGCGTGGACGGCGGCGATGAAGCTCATGCCCGCGAGTGGTCCCGCGACGAGCAGCAAGAGCGCGAACGACGTCGAGCCGAAGAGCTCGCGGCAATCCTTCCGCACGACCGCGCCGAATTCACTCGACCGCAAGAAAGACCTCTTCGAGCGTCGCATCCGCATTGCCGGCGCGCGCGCGCAGTTCGGCGAGATCGCCCTCCGCGATCGCGCGACCGTGATCGAGCAGGAGAAATCGATCGCACACGCGCGCTGCGTCGGCGAGCTGGTGAATCGAAACGACGAGCGTTCGTCCCGCAGCGGCACGCGAGCGAAGGAGTTGCATCGCGCTGCGCGTCTGCCGGAAGTCGAGTCCGTCGAACGGCTCGTCGAGCAGCAGAATCGGTTGCGGCGTGCCGAGGGCCAGGGCGAGCGCGACTCGCTTCGCTTCGCCTTTCGAGAGCGAGGCGTTGCGTTGCGCGAGAAACGGCTCGAGCTCGAGGATCGTGATTGCATCGGCGTCGCGCTCGCGGCCGAAGAGGCGCGCGAAGAAATCGAGACACCAGCCCGCGCGCTGCTCCGGCCACGGACGAATGCCGTCGGGCAGATAGAACAGCGGCGACGTGTGCATGACGCTGCCGGTTCGCGGAATGAAACCGGCGATGGCTTCGAACAGCGTCGTCTTGCCTGCGCCGTTCGGACCGATGATGCCGAGGATTTCGTTGGGGCGCGCGGTGAAGGAGACGTCGTCGAGCAGCGCGCGGCCTCCGCGCCGCACCGACATCCCTTCGACGCGCAGCGTCATCGCGGAAGAAACTGCGGCGGAATCGGATGCGCCGCGTCTTCTTTCTCCCAGAGAATCGACTGCACCTTCCACGCGCCGCCGATGCGTACGAGCTCGAACGAATTGATCCCGCGCGCGCTCGCCTTCTCCTGATTCGACGCGTCGCGCGTCTCGTACGTGCTCCAGACGTGCGCGATGTTGCCGTAGCGAAGAATGCGCGTCGCCACCGGCCGCTCGAAGAATCCGGTTTCGGTGAGCTTCGGCTTCGCACGCTCGATGTAATCCTTCGTCGTCATCACGAGCGTGCCCGCAACGCCGTCCTTT
>DATKFO010000371.1:0-2861 GCA_035544355.1 Thermoanaerobaculia bacterium | reverse complement strand
ATGACCTTCTCGACGTTTGCCTGCAGCGCGGCGATGCGCGCCGAGGTGGCGGGTCGAGGGTCGCGGGTCGCCGATGCGTTGGTCATGATTCTTCTACGTGCCTGAGCGGCCGATAGTTCGCACGGCGAACTACAACTTCTTGTAGTCCGGCCCGCCCCCGCCTTCCGGCGGCACCCACGTGATCACCTGATAGGGATCCATGATGTCGCACGTCTTGCAGTGGAAGCAGTTCGTGAAGTTGAGGAACGGCACTTTGCCGCGTCCGTCCGCCGTCGGCTGCGGCTCGTAGACCTGCGCGGGGCAGAAGTGGAAGCACGGGTTCCCGTACTCCTCCGTGCACTTCGTGATGCACACCTCGGTATCCATGATCAGCAAATGCGCGGGCTGGTTCTCTTCGTGGATCACGCCGCCGTTGTAGACGTTCGTCACTTTGTCGAACGTGTACTGGCCGTCGTATTTCAGCTTCGCCGGCGGATGCGGATCTTCGCTGCCGAAGTAGCTCTGGATGCGCTCCATGCGCGAGTGGCCCGGGTGTCCCTCGAGCTTGTTTGCGACGCCGTAGCCGCGGCCGCCGGTGACCATGCCGAGTCCGGCGTTGAGCATGCCGGCGTACTGCCCGTGATGAAACGCCTGATGGAAGTTGCGCTGCTGCCACAGCTCTTCCTTCGCCCACGACGCTTCGAACAGCGCGTCGTATTCGGCGAGCTGATTCGACGAGAAGTCCGCGCCGAGGAGCGCGCGGAATGCGGTCTCCGCGGCGAGGATGCCCGACTTGATCGCGAGATGAATGCCCTTCAAACGCGCGCCGTTGAGGAAGCCGCCGGAATCGCCGAGGATCAGAAATCCGTCGCCGTAGAGGCGCGGCATCGCGTAGTACCCACCTTCCGGGATTGCCTTCGCGCCCGCCGCGATCATCTTGCCGCCCTGCAGAATCGGACGAATCGCGGGATGCAGTTTGAGCCGCTGCAGCTCGTTGTGCGGATCGAGCGTGGGGTTTTTGTAGTCGAGACCGACGACGAGGCCGATGTCGACGATCCGGTCTTTCATCCCGTAGAGGAACGCGCCGCCGAACGTGTCGGTGTCGAGCGGATAGCCCATCGTGTGGATGACGGTGCCGGGTTTGTACCGATCGTCGGGGAGCTGCCACAGTTCCTTCACGCCGACGGAGTAGACCTGCGGATTCTTGCCCGCGTTCAGATCGAAGATGCCCGCCGCTTGTTTCGCGAGCGTGCCGCGCGGACCTTCGGCGAGGATCGTGAGCTTCGCGCGCACGTCGACGCCCGGCTCGTAGTTCGGCTTCGCGTGACCGTTCTTGTCGACGCCTTTGTCGCCGATCCGTACGCCAACGGCCTTTCCATCCTCGACGAGGATGCGCGACGCAGCGAACTCGGGGAACACGTCGACGCCCAGGTCGCCGACGATCGGTGCGAGCCAGCGACAGAGCTCGCCGAGGGAGATTACGTAATTGCCATGGTTCTGCAGAGGCGGCGGCATGATCGGCGCCGCGATCTTTTGCGTCTCGGTGAGATACCAGAACGCATCCGACGTGACAGCGGACTCGATCGGACAACCGCGCTCTAGCCAGTCGGGCATCAGCTCCGCGATGCCGCGCGGATCCATGACCGCGCCGGAGATGCCGTGCGAGCCGATCTCTTTCCCCTTCTCGAGCAGCGCGATGGAGATGCCTTCGAGCTTCTTCTCCGCACCTGACTCGTTGTGGGTCTTGATCAACTGCGCGAGCGTGTACGCGGCGGCGAGTCCCGCCGGCCCCGCGCCGACGATGACGATATCGACGTCGAGAGTCTCGCGCTCGATTCCGGGAAGTTCGGCCATCTGGTCACTCCTTCAAGCGGCGGCATTGTATTGGAGGACTGAGGACTGAGGGACGAGGACTGAGACGTGGCGCTCCCTCGGTACTCAGTCCTCAGTCCTCAGCCCTCAGTCCTCACATCAGCTATCCTCTCCACCAGTCGATGACTGACTACATTTTCCCGCTCGCTCTTCTCTTCGTCTGCAGCGGTCTCATGGCGTACGTCAGCACCGCGGTCGTGAAGCATGCGTCCGAGAAGATCGGGCTCGTCGATCGTCCGAACGAGCGCAAGCACCACGAGGTCGCCACGCCGCGCCTCGGCGGGCTCGCGATCATTTTCGGCTTCGGGTTTCCGCTGCTGATCCTCGCGGGCAACGAGCATGCGGCCTCGCTCGTATCGAAGAACCTCACATACCTGTTCGCCGTGCTCGCGAGCGGATCGCTCATCGTCGGCCTCGGCGTGTACGACGATCTGATCGGCACGAACGCGCCGAAGAAATTCATCCTGCAATTCGCGGCCGCGTTCATCCTCGTCAGCTACGGATTCCGCTTCGACTCCATCTCGCTCGCGGGACAGGTCTTCGAGTTCGGCTTCTTCGGCATCGTGCTTTCCGTCTTCTGGATCGTCGGCGTGATCAACGCGATGAACTTCATCGACGGCATGGACTCGCTCGCGACCATCGTTGCGATCACGACCGGCGTCGCGTTCGCGATCATCGCCATCATTCGCTACGACGTCTTCTCGCTCGTGATCATGGTCGCGCTGACCGGGAGTCTTCTCGGATTCCTTCCGTGGAATCGCCCGCCCGCGAAGATTTTCATGGGCGATACCGGCAGCCTCTTCATCGGCTTGCTCCTCGCCGCGATCTCGATCGCGAAGCCGAGCAAGTCGCCCGCGGCTCTCCTCATCAGCGGACCGATCCTCGCGCTCGCGTTGCCCGTGCTGGACACGCTGATCGTGATGAAGCAACGCTTCGGCGGACGCGAAGTCGCGTTCACGAAACGATTCGCGCGCGTCTTCACCGCCGATCGCAATCACATCCACCACATC
>DATKFO010000370.1:0-2438 GCA_035544355.1 Thermoanaerobaculia bacterium | reverse complement strand
GGCTTGTCGATCTTCGTCGAGCTGTTCATCGGCGAGATCTTCTCGAGATGCGCGCGCATCGCCTCGTCGCGCTCGTCGCCGTACTCGACGCGGCGCAAGTCGACGCGATATCCCGAGGTGTTTTTCAGGAAGGTGAGGAAGTTCGAGATGCCGACGACGTCGACCGCGGCGCGCAGGCGCTCATGGAAATGCACCATCGACGCGAGCACCATGTAGCCGCCGTAGCTGCCGCCGTACACCGCGACGCGATTCGCATCGAGCGCGTCGTCGTTGCCGATCCAGTCGAGCAGCGCACCGATGTCCTTCACCGAGTCTTCGCGCTTGAAGCCGTTGTCGGCGGCGAGGTACGTCTTGCCGTAGCCCGTCGAGCCGCGCACGTTCGGAAACACGACGGCGATTCCGAGCTCGTTGATCCAGTAGTTCGTGCGGCCGATGAAGCCCGCACGCGACTGCCCTTCCGGTCCGCCGTGAATGTTGACGATCACGGGACGCTTGCCGGGAAACTTCTTCGCGTCGGGGCGATAGAGCAGCGCGGAGATTTTCGTTCCGTCGAAGCTCGCGAACGTGATGCGCTCCGGCTCGGCGTTGCGATCGGGATTGAGTCCGCCCGTTTCGCTTTCGGTCCAGCGCACGAGCTCTTTCTTGCGGTAGTCCCACGAATACACGTCCGACGGTGACTTCGCGGACGCGAGGGAGAATCCGAGGAGGTCGGTCTTCGGGTGCCAGCGGATTCCGCCGATGACGCCGAGCGGGAGCTTCGGCGTAGCGAGCGATTTTCCGGTCGAGAGATCGACGAGGCGCAGTGCATCCGCGCCGTTCTCGTTGATCGCGTACACGAGCAGCTTGCGATTTTCGGAGAGCTCGAAGTCGCTGACGTCCCACGGTTCTTTCGCGACGACGGTGCGCGTGCCCTTCGCGAGGTTCATGCGCACGAGCTGGCGGAATTCGGAGCCCTGGTCGGTCGTGAAGAAAATCTCGGAATCGTCAGCGGAGAAATTCGCGCCGGAGTACGACACTTCTTCGCCTTCTTTTTTCGGCGTGAGGAGCGTCTTCGTGCCGCTCGCGATGTCGAGCAGGTACAAATTCGAGTCGGTCGCGGACACGCGATTGATGACGAGCATCTTCTTGCCATCGGCCGAAAAATCAGTTGCGGACCAGCCGCCGCCTTCGTTCTGCAAGACGATCCGCGCGGATTTCGGATCGGAGAGATCGATCACCCAGAGATCGATGTCCTTCGCGCTGCGCTGATTCGAGCCGTACGCGAGCCACTTGCCGTCGCGCGACCACGAGCCGGGAAGATTGCGCGACTTGCCGTCGGTGAGCAGCGTGACTTCGCCGGTTGGGACGTCCATGCGATAGAGCTGGAACTGCTCGTTGCCGCCGGTGTCCTTGGCGAACAGAATCGTATCGGCGTGATGCGGCCGGAATCCGCCACGCACCGGCTCGGCGTAAAACGTGAGCTGCTTGCGCGCGCCGCCCGCCATTTTCACGACGTGGATCTGCGCGGCGTCGCCGAAGCGCGTGGAGATGAGCATCTCCTGCCGATCGGGATTCCAATCGAGCAGCGACGCGCTGCGCGCCTCGAGATACGGAGCGACACGCTCGACGAGCGCAGGCGCCGGATCAGGAACGCCGTCGACGACGAGGTTGGATGGGACTTCGGCCGCGGCTGTTGCTGCGACGAGCAGAGCAAGAGCGAGGATGTATCGCATGCGGATCTCCTGTGGGCAGTAGGCAGTGAGCAGTAGGCAGTAAGCAGTAGGCAGTGGGCAGAAAAGTCAAAAGGCATCTTCTGCCCACTGCCCACTGCGAACTGCCAACCGCCTCTACGCTTCTTCCATCATCTCGGCGGGGATGTCGAAGTTCGACCAGACGTTCTGCACGTCGTCGTGATCGTCGAGCAGCTCGAGCAGGCGCATGACCTGCTTCGCTTTCTGCTCGTCGACGCTGACGTAGCGCGACGGGATCATGCCGAGCTTCGCTTCGACGGTCGCGATCTTGTTCTTCTCGAGCGCCTGGCGCACGGCTTCGAACGTCTCCGGCGAAGTGGTGATCTCGAACGTCTCGGGATCGTCGGTCTGCAGATCGTCGGCACCCGCGTCGAGCGCGACTTCCATCAGCGTGTCTTCGCTCGTGGCGCTCTTCTCGATCGCGAAGTAGCCCTTCTTCTCGAACTGGAACTTCACCGAGCCGGGCGTGCCGAAATTGCCGCCGACTTTCTCGAACATGTTGCGGATCTCGGGAGTCGTGCGGTTGCTGTTGTCGGTGAGCGTTTCGACGAGGACGGCCACGCCGCCGGGCGCGTAGCCCTCGTACGTGATCTCCTCGTACTGCGTGCCTTCGAGCTCGCCGGTGCCGCGTTTGACCGCGCGCTCGATGTTGTCTTTCGGCATGTTGTTCGCCTTTGCTTCGGCGACGGCGGCGCGCAGGCGCGGGTT
>DATKFO010000369.1:0-3158 GCA_035544355.1 Thermoanaerobaculia bacterium | reverse complement strand
GCTCGAGCTTGAGCGGGATGAACTCGCGCGACAGCGAGTCTTCGCGCTTGCGCCGCGCGAGCAGCACCTTCGTCTCGAGTTCGACGATCTGATTGCTGCGCTGATTGACGATGCGGAACATGAACGCCCGTCCGCCGCGATACGGCGCGATGATCGCGTTGCGGCTGAAGAGAATTCGCGCGACGGGACGCGCAAAACGCGCGAAGACGATTCCGGCGACCACAGCGAATCCAAGAAGGCCAACGAGCGATTCGATGGTGACGATGATGTTCGCCGCGAGATTGATCGGCGCGACGTTGCCGTAGCCGATCGTCGCAAGCGTGTGGACGCTGAAAAAAAATGCATCGACGAACCGCAGCGGCATCGGCTCGCCGGTGAACGATGTCAGCGCGTGCGCACCCGCGGCAACATACGCCGTGGCGAACAGCGCATTCGCGAGGATGTAACCGCTGATCGTGTAGACGAGGAATCGCGTCCACGTGATGGTGAGAAAGTAGTGATACGCGGAGAGTGATTCGAGGAAGCGGAGGCCGTCGCGGCGCACGTTGAACGTACCGTCGCGATTGAGCAGGCGTTGCCGGCTCTCGCGCGAGACGACGCTGCCGAATCCGAGGTCGGCGTTGATGTCGTCTACCGGTCGGGGAGTCTCGACGGCGGTCACAGAAACATCCTACAGAGAGAAATCCGGTCTTGGCGAGCGTCCGGCATCCGGAATCGCCCCCGTTTCCTCTTTCCGCTGTTATGATTCTCCAGCTTTAAACCCGAGAGAGTAGTCACGATCGCCGCGTCCCCGCTCCGCGGATTCAGAATCTGGAGGACTTTCGAGATGCGCTTCGTCGCAGGTCTACGCGTTTTTGCCATCGTCATCGCCACGCTCCTGTTTGCCATCCCCATGTTTGCCGACAACGTCACCGTGAGCGGGAACGTCCAGTTCTCCGCCCTCGACGGATCGTCGCTCGATCACGACGGTTCGGCGAACGGAACGTTCACCGTCAGTGACGGTGATCTCAACGTCCTCGGGACGATCAACTGCAACGACGACGGCGCAGGCAACAACAGCGCCTGCGCGATGCGGTTCGCCGTCTCCGGCAACCTCGACGTCGCGTCGACCGGCGCAATCTACGCCGAGAACCGCACCGGAGGTGGCAACGGCGGGAACATTACGTTCACCGTCGGCGGCAACGTCGTGGTGCACTCCGGGGCCGTGATCTCGTCCGGCACCTCGAGCACCGGCAACGGCGGAAACATCGTCATGAATGTGAGCGGCAGCACGCTGCTCGATTCGAGCTCGACGATCTCCGCATCGTCGACCGGCGGTGACGCAGGCGACATCAGCATCACCGGCGGCGGCTCGATCGAAGTGCGCGGCCTCGTCGCTTCGGGCCCGAGCCGCACGATCTCCGCTTCGAAATACACGGGCGCGGTTCTCACTGGCGGCTCCGCGAATGCGGCCGGCGGCGACATCACCATCCGCTCCACGACACACGTCGAGCCCGCGATCATCATCAGCAGTGCGGGCACGGTCGTTTCCGAAGGCCAGAACGTCGGCAGCGGCACCGTCGCACTCGAAGGCTGCGGCATCATCATCAAAGGTCTCGTCGCGACGGTCGCCGACGAAGGAACGAGCGCGAAAGTCGTGATTCGTTCCGGAACGACGATCACCGTCGACGGCCGCGACCTCGGCGCCTCCGGCACACGACTCGGCATGATCCGCGCCGACGCGCTGCAGCAGAGCGCCTCCGGATTCGCAGCGAATCTCTTCGCGCGCAATGCGATCTCGGTGCTCGGTCCGACCGCCGGCACGCTCTACGCCATGAACTCGAACGGCGGCACGACGAGCAACGACGCCAGCGGCACGATCAATGTGATCGCAACCGCAGGCGGCGCTTCGGCGAGCGGCAACGCGTTCTCCGCGAGCGGGAACAACGCCGGCGATCAGGGCGGCGCAATCAACGTCTCCGCGCGCGACAACGTCAACCTCGACACCGCGAAGGCGAAAGCCGCCGGCGGAACCACGAATCCGAATCGCAAGGGCGGCTCGATCAACGTCCGCTCGTACTCTGGCAGCGTCAGCTGGCAGAACGGCAGCGGCGACGTCCGTCCGACCGGCAGCGGCTCCGGAGTTCCGGCGGCGCAGCAGGGCACGATCACCCTCACCTACTGCACTACCGTTTCGACGAGCGGCAGCACGTTCCCGACGAACGGCGCTCCAGTCGGCGCGTTCCCGACGACCGTCCAGTCCTGCTCGCCGGCAGCTCCGTCGCTGCCGAATGGCGAATCGCATCCCGACTGCAACGATCCTCCGATCGCGAATCCCGATGCGTACACCGTCGCGGAAGGCGGCACGCTGAACGTCGCGGCACCGGGCGTTCTCACGAACGACACCGATCCCGACGGCGATCCGATCACCGCGATCCTCGTCAGCGGCCCCACGCACGCAACCTCGTTCGCGCTCAACGCCGACGGCTCGTTCACGTACGTGCACGACGGCGGCGAGTCGACGACCGACAGCTTCACGTACAAGGCGAACGACGGCTTCGCCGATTCGAACGTCACCACCGTCACGATCACCATCACGCCGGTCAACGATCCGCCGGTCGCGAACAACGACACCTACGCGGTCAACGAAGGCGGCACGCTCAACGTCGCCGCACCGGGCGTGCTCGCGAACGACACCGATCCCGACGGCCCGACTGCGACTGCGATCCTCGTCAGCGGCCCGGCGCACGCATCGTCGTTCGTGCTGAATCCAAACGGCTCATTCATCTACGTGCATGACGGCAGCGAAACGACGAGCGACAGCTTCACGTATCGCGTGTCCGACGGCTCACTGCTCTCGAACATCGCCACCGTCTCGATCACGGTGAATCCTGTGAACGACGCGCCGGTCGCGAACAACGACGCGTACAACGTCAACGAAGGCGGCACGCTCAACGTCGCCGCGCCGGGCGTCCTCGGCAACGACACCGACGCCGACAGCCCATCGCTCACAGCGGTCCTGGTGAGCGGACCGGCGCATGCGTCGTCGTTCACGCTCAACGCGGACGGCTCGTTCAACTACGTCCACGACGGCAGCGAGACGACGTTCGATTCGTTCACCTACCGCGCCAACGACGGCTCGGCCAACTCCAACATCGCCACGGTCACGATCACGGTCA
>DATKFO010000368.1:0-2713 GCA_035544355.1 Thermoanaerobaculia bacterium | reverse complement strand
TCATCGTGCGAACGCACGTGCTCAGCGACCAGTACCGCTGGCGCACCGGAGTGATCCTCCAGTTCGAGGGGAACACGGCGCTCGTGAAGGCCGACTTGCAGGATCGCCGCATCTTCATCTCCATCGCAGGACCTGAAGCGGCGGGGCGGCGCCGCATGCTTGCGATGATCCGCGAGGACTTCGACTCGATCCATCGCGACATTCAGAACCTTGAGCCTGAAGAGATGGTGCCGCTGTTGAGCCATCCGAAGGTCTTCGTGCCGTACCACAAGCTGGAGGTCATGGAGAGAGACGATCCCGATGCGATCTGGCATGACGTGGTTGGAAACGACGTCGTGAAGGTGCCGGTCCGCGATCTTCTCAACGGCGTTGACATCGGTCCGCGTGTGACCGGCATCGAGGATCTGCGCTATCCCCCACTATCCGTCTTCTACAGCTATGCAAACAAAGACGCGAAGCAGCGCATGAAGCTCGACAAACATCTGGCACCGCTCCGGCGACTGCGCCTGATCACGAACTGGTACGACCATGACATCCTGCCCAGCGCCGAGTGGGCCGAAGAAATCGCAAGCAAGTTGAAGAGCGCCGACATCGTGCTGCTCCTTGTGAGCCCTGACTTCGTGGCCTCGGAATACTGCTACGAGATCGAGCTAGAAGAAGCGATGAAGAACCGCAAGGCCGCCGTCGTGCCGATCATCATCGAAACGACGAACGCGTGGCAGAAACTGCCGTTCGGGAAGTTGCAGGCACTTCCAACCGGAGGGAAGGAGATTCCGAAGTGGAAGCGGCAGGATGAAGGGTGGGCGGATGTGGCGGCTGGAATCGAGCGCGTCGCGGAGGAGCTTCGGCGACGAGCTCATCGCGAGCTCTATCAGTGATCGATGTGGCACAGACACTCCTGTCTGTGCGGCACTCGGGAGGCCGGAGCCCAGTGTGCATCGGCTCATACCGCGCGGGGCGCACAGACAAGAGTGTCTGTGCCACATACCTCCGCGATCACTGATCACTGATCACCCGCCCACGCTCCTCAAACCGCACCTTCCGCACGCCCGTCTTCTGCAACAGCTCCGCTAACCGCAGCTCCGCGTTTTGTTTCGCGAGCGTGATGATTCCGCGCTTGAGGGCTTCGCTGCGGATGCCTTGCTCGGCGAGCTGGCGCGCGCGGCTTTCGAGTCCGGGATCGGCGCGGCGCAGCACGCCGGTTTTGCGGCTCACGACTTTCGTTTCGCGATTGTCGACGCGCGTCATGAAGATCTGTGCGGACGGCAGGCGCATCACGATCGTGCCTTCGCCTTCGCGCCAGACGTCGTCCTTGGCGAGTTGGGAGAGATCGACGCCGGCGACGACGTCGCCTGCGGCCATCAGCGTGATCTCGTCGCCGGCCATCGCGTTGGGAACGAGTGTGTACGACTGCTTGAGCGTGCTCACGTGGATGACGCGCATCGATGCGGTCTCGAGTCGATTGAGGCTGCGCACTTGCGAAACGACGGCGCCGACGTCGATGACTTCTTCCTTCGGTATCGTGAGGTTTGTCTCGAACGTGCGCTTCGCGATGCGCCACGCGAGCAGCAGCGAAACGATCGCGATGACCCCGACGACGAGGCCGATCCCGATGGCGATGAGGACGTTGCGACGCATTTTTGTGCTCAGCAGTGGTGGCACTGCTTCCAATTTTTTGCTATTCTCACGCTTCCCCAGAAAGGTCGAAGGAAGGGTTCAAGAGGCCTGCCTCAGACGGCGAGGGCTTCCCCAGTCAACTGCCGATACGCCTCGAGATACTTCTCCCGCGTTTTTTCCACGACATCCGACGGCAATTCAGGCGCAGGCGGATTCTTGTCCCATCCCGTTGTTTCGAGCCAGTCGCGCACGAACTGTTTGTCGTACGACGGCGGATTTTTTCCGACGACGTATTGCTCGGCCGGCCAGAAACGCGAGGAATCGGGCGTGAGCACCTCATCGATCCAGATCACGCGATCATCGAGAATCCCAAACTCGAATTTCGTATCCGCA
The DNA here is from genome assembly GCA_035544355.1 of Thermoanaerobaculia bacterium. Taxonomy (GTDB): domain Bacteria; phylum Acidobacteriota; class Thermoanaerobaculia; order Gp7-AA8; family Gp7-AA8; genus DATKFO01. Next base: position 703 of record DATKFO010000368.1, on the reverse strand, counting down.
ATGATGATGCCGCGTGTGCGCGCGTAGTCCGCCGCTTCGCCGTAAAGACGCAGCGTGAGATCGCGCAACGTCGAAGCGAGCTCATGGCCCGTGATCTCCGCCATCCGCTCGAATGAGATGTTGATGTCGTGTCCGCTGTCTTCTTTCGTCGCAGGCGTGAAGATCGGCTCGCGCAACTTCGATGCGGTCGTGAGTCCGGGCTCGAGTGTGATGCCGCAGACTTGTCCCGTCTCCTTGTACTCCTTGAGTCCCGAGCCGACGAGGTAGCCGCGCGCGACGCATTCGACGGGAACGACGCGGCATTTCTTCACGATCACGCTGCGGCCGCGAAGGTCAGCATGTTGACGAATCTCCGCGGGGAAGTTCTCGAAGCTCGTTTCGAGCAGATGATTCTCGACGTCGGGGAAACGGCGGAACCAGAAGTTCGAGATCTGCGTGAGGATGCTGCCCTTGTCGGGGATGCCGGGCGAGAGCACGACGTCGAACGCGGAGATGCGATCGGTGGCGACGAAGAGATAGCGATCGCCGAGGTCGTAGACATCACGGACCTTGCCGCGGCGTGCGAGCGGGAAGGGGAGGTTTGTTTGGGTGACTGCGGACATTCAGTGAGTCTATCGTAGGGGCGGCCTGCGGCCGCCCGAACCCGCGTCATGCGACCGCGGAACGCGGAACACGGAACGATGAACACGGAACGAGACCTTCC
>DATKFO010000367.1:0-5437 GCA_035544355.1 Thermoanaerobaculia bacterium | reverse complement strand
GCGCGCCGCCGCGGTGTGGCGGAGTGGCGGAGCGCACGCCGTCAGGCACGCGCGCACGTGAAGCAATCGCGGAGGCAGTGGAAGGGCGCGGTGCGGATGTTGGCAACAGCAGCTAGCCCCGGCGCGTAAGCCCGGGGCATCCCACGCTGCGATTGCCAGGATTACAAAGCCCGCTGGCTTTATCAGCGGGCGACACTTTTCAGCGCTTCGAACACAAGTGTCGCCCGCCGAAGAAACCGGCGGGCTTTTCAATTTTGGCGGCTGTCTCCCGAGTGGCCCCGGGCTGTTCGCCACGGGGCTATTTTTATTATTGATGCACGCCCAACTTCTTGAGCGCACGCTGCGCGTCTCGCGCCTGTCGCGGGCAAGTGCAGCGCTGCTCGAGCACCTTCCGGTAGAGCGCGACGGCTTCGTCGCGTTCTCCGTCACTCGTCAACGTTCGCGCGCGATCGAGCATCGCATCCGCCACGATCTCGCGCTCTTCGAGCTCATCGCCCACCATCGATTCCACTTCGTCGATCGCGAGCGATCCGTGCCGTGCGGTGCTGCGCGCGACTTCGTTTCCGTCCGCGTCGATGAGCACCGCGATCGGTAAGTCATCCTCGCCCGCGAGCTTCTCGATGCGCGCGGCATCATCGGGACGCACGACGATCATCGCCACGCATTGCATCGCGTACGTCGAGAGATCGTGGGCGGTGAGCAGCTCCGACTTCTTCATCTCCTCGCGCGTCGCCGGCAGCCAGTAAAGAATCAGCGGCGCGCTCGGCGGCGACTGCGCCGGCTTGAGGATCTTCCACGGAACAAACTGGACGTACGGCTGCGCGGCGAGAGACGGAGAGGCGCACGCCAAAAGCGCGAACACGAATCGGGAGAGACTTCGCGCGGACTTCGACCGCATGGGCGCACTCGACGGAGTGACCGGATTATACGGCCGCTTTTTGCAGGACGTCGCGCACGACGTCCGCGAGCGCCTTCTGCTTCTTCTCCTCGAGCTCTTCGGCGAGCCTCCGCAGCTCCCCGCGCATGCGTGCGAGCGCGCGCTGCGCCGCGAGTCCGCGATACGTACTCTCGGCCGCGACTTTGCGCAGATGCGTGATCTGCAATTCGTTCGCGAGCCACACCGCGGGCCGCAGCGTCTCGCCGTGCAGAAACTCATCGAACACGCGCCGCTGCCGCGGGATGAAGCTCTCTTCGAACTTGTCCGCGGCCTTTTCTTCCTTCGCGAGCTTCACCGCCGCCGGCTTGAGCGCATCGATCTTTTCGCGCACGTCGACGGATCGGAGTCCGTCGTAGGTTCGCGCGATCGCTTCGTAGCGCCGCAACTTCTGCAGCGCGTCGCGTCCGAGCTCCGCGAAGGCGAGATCGCTCTTCAGCGTCCGCGCGATCAGCTCTTCGTCGCGTGCGCGCGTGCCGCGATTCATCGCCTGCAATTCCATCCACGCGAACGCAACACGCAGTTCTTCGGGCGAAGCCCAGCGATGCCCGCCGTCGAGGATATCGAGACGATGCGCGGTCGGGATGCTCGCATCGATCGCGCGCGATGGCGCGTTGTTGAAATCGAGATCGCCCGTCGTGCCGAACCAGTCGAACGTGATGTTCGCCGTTTCCACCGGCGGACTGCCGCACGCAATCACGCCTGCGATCGCATTCGTGCGCCGCGCGACCCACACGGCGATCATCGCGCCGCCGCTGAAGCCGCTCGTGTACACGCGGCGCGAATCAAGCGCGAACATGCGGCTCGCCGCACGTGACGAATCCGCGACCGCCGGACCGATGACGTCCCAATTCATCCCGTTCCGCGTGACGTTCGAGGCGATGACGATCCATCCGAACTCCTCCGCGGCCTCGCGAAAAAACTCCGCGGCGGTCGCGCCGCGCGCGAGCGGATCGAACACGTAGATCACCGGCCAGCGCGCGTTCGCGTCGTAGTGCGACGGCGCGTAGTACGCGAACGTGCCCGCATCGACGACGCGCCCGCGCTCGATCTCGGCGCCGCGTGCAACGAAAGCGGCCTGCGCAATCACTATCCAGATGAGCAAGCGCATGATGTCCGCAAGTCTAGGTAGAATCGGCCGTTCGGTCACTCTTCGAATGAGTAATGAAATTCTCGGCCACTACGAAGTCCTCGGGCATCTCGGCGCGGGCGGCATGGGCGAGGTCTACGTCGCGCGCGATCCGATTCTCGGGCGCAAGGTGGCGATCAAGATCCTGCCAGTGCGGCTCGCGAACGAGCGCGACACGCTGACGCGGTTCACGCAGGAAGCGCGCTCGGCCTCGGCACTCAATCATCCGAACATCGTCACGATTTACGAAGTCGGGGCTTCCGAGGGGACGCCGTTCATCGTGATGGAGCACATCGATGGGCGCGACCTCCGCGAAATGCTGGTGGGCGGCGCGATGCCCGCGCGCAAAGTGCTCGACATCGCCGCGCAGATCGCCGACGGACTCGCCGCTGCGCACGAGCGCGGCATCATCCATCGCGACCTCAAGCCCGAGAACATCATGGTGACGCGCGACGAGTTCGTGAAGATCCTCGACTTCGGGCTCGCGAAGATCATCAATCCCGCGCCGACTGATTCCGAGGTCACGCTGCAACTCGAGTCGCCCGGCACGACGCCGGGGATGATTCTCGGCACGGTCGGCTACATGTCGCCGGAACAGGCGACAGGAAAGCCGATCGACTTTCGTTCCGATCAATTCGCGCTCGGCGCGATTCTCTACGAGCTCGCGACGGGACAGAGCGCGTTCGAAGGCGACACCGCGATCGACACGCTCGCAGCGATTCTGCACAACGATCCGGAGCCGATTCCGCGCCTCAACACGCGCATGCCCGCGCAGTTCAACGACATCGTCAATCGATTGCTCGACAAGGATCCGCAGCGCCGCTACGCATCGACGCGCGATCTCGCGCGCGAAATCCGCACGCTGCGCGATCGTGTCGCCGCGGAAGGAAGCGGACTCGATCAGCCGCGCCCACCGCTGATCCGCAGACCGAAGCCGTTCGCGATCGGGCTCGCGGCGGTGGGACTCGCGGCGTTCATCGCCGGCGGGCTGTGGCTCGGGCGCGATCGCATCAAGCCACCTCTCGTTGCGAGCGGACCGCAATACGTGGCGGTGCTTCGCTTCAACGATCTGAGCACCGATCACGGAGGCCAGTTGCTCGCGGACGGACTCGCGGAGACGCTGACCGCGCGCCTCGCGCGCATCTCGTCGCTGCAGGTGATCCGTCCGACCAGCGACGCATTCGCGAACAACGACGTGTACGCCGCCGGCCGGCAACTCGGCGTGAATCTCGTCCTGCGCGGCTCGATGCAACGCTCCGGCGAGCGCCTGCGCGTGAGCTACTCGATCCTCGACCTGCGCAAAAAATCCGAAGTTATGGGCGACACGATCGATGGCCTGACGAGCGACCTCTTCGACCTGCAGGACAAGCTCGCGATGAGCGTCGCATCGGCACTCGACCCAACCGCGAAAGTCGCGAAATCGCCGCCGCTCGATCCGCGCGTCTCGCAACAGAAGTTCCTCGAAGCGCTGGGGCATTTGCGGCGATCCGACAATCAGGAATCGGTCGATGCCGCGATCGGAATTCTCGAAGGGCTCGACAAGACGACAAACTCTGCGACGATCCAGGCCGCGCTGGGCCGCGCGTATCTGTACAAATTCACGTTCACGCGTGACACGGAGCTCGCGCGTCAGGCGATGACGTACTGCCAGCGCGCACTCGCGATCGATCCGCAGAACCCCGAAGTGCACGTGACATCGGGTTGGGCGGAACTGCGGTTGGGAAAGGCAGCGGAGGCAGCTGCGGAGTTCAAGGAAGCCCTCGCGTTGCAGCCAAGTAGCGTTGACGCGATTCTGGGCCTTGCGGAAGCGTACAACTCGAACAAAGAGTACAAGCACGCAGAGGAGGAGTTCGCGCGAGCGGTGGCGCTGCAACCGAATTCTTGGGCGCCGTACAACCGGCTGGGGGCGTTCTATCTGTCGCAGGGGCGCTACGGCGACAGTGAGCGGATGTTCCAGAAGGTGATCGAGTTAGTTCCAGACAACCTTTTCGGCTACAACAACCTCGGTGCCGTTTACCAGCAGATGGGCCGCTACGACGACGCCATCGGAATTATTCAGCAATCGATCCGAAAGGCGCCGACCGCTCAGGGCTACTCAAATCTGGGCACCTGTTACTACTTTGTGGGGAAGTTTGCTGACGCTGCAACCGCATACGAAAAAGCCGTTGTTATGACCCCAACCAATTACCGCTACCGCGCAAATCTCGGCGACGCATATCGTTGGATGCAGGCGCCCGAAAAGTCACGAAACGCCTATCAGCGGGCAATCGAACTCGCTCACGACGAGCTTGCTCAGAATCCAAGCGATCCAATCATTCGCGCACGTTTGGCCGAGTGTTTGGCGAAGGTCGGAAGAACTTCCGAGGCACGCCGAGAAATGGACGTGGCGCTTCAAGTTCCTGCCCCACCGGGCTATGTTTTCTACAAGGCAGCCGTGGTCGCATGCATATGGGGGGACTTTGGTAGCGCGGCAGCTCGAGTTCGTGAAGCCATCAACAGTGGCTACAGCAAGTCTGAGTTGAGGCTCGATCCCGATTTATCGGAGCTCCGCAAGACTCAGGTCTTTCGGCAAATCGTGGGTACCGCCCTATAATTGGCACCGGTCCACTACCAGGAGGAGAACCGCAATGGCTGACGTTAAGATCTCCGTCAAAGACGGACGCATTTCTGTCGACAAAAACAAAGTGACCGTCGCTGCAGAAACTGAGAAAGTCACATTCAAAAGTGATGGTGAGTTCGGTATCGTCATGAGGTCGGGGCATCCGAGTCCAGTGATTTCGCCAAAGGGCGGCAAGTGGGAAGGCGTGGTCGGTCCGTTCAAGACTGGCTCCGGAACGCACAAATACGACGTTACCTCGCCAGGTCTGGCGACACTTGATCCCGACATCGAAGTCCTCCCCTAATCGGCACCGTTCCTGAACTCTCCTCCTTCCGAGGAGGAGACATGGAACGAGCCGGTCTCGTCGGTTTTGGCGCGTTGCAGATCGCGGTCGGCACGGTCTGCGCAGCGATGCTTCTGGGAACAGTCGCGGGAGCGGAAGAGTGGGCGCGCCGCGGGCTCACGCAGCCTGCGGTTGCGCCTGCGATCTTCCTCCTCGGTCTCGCTGCGTTCTACTTCGTCACCGTTGGGGTCGGCTCGATCCGCGCGCGGCGCTGGGCGCGCGCGCTTGCCGTCGCCGTCAGCTCGCTGTGGCTCGCCGGCGGCGTCATCGCCACCATCGCTGCGCTCATCATTCGCGCACGCGTCGACGCGCGCGGTATCTCGCTGCTCGTCGCATCCGTCATCGTGCCGATCACGCTCGTCGCGTTCTACTCGCGCAACGACGTCCGCGCGCTCATCGAGCGCCTCGACACGAAACGCCGCTGGACCGATC
>DATKFO010000366.1:0-2122 GCA_035544355.1 Thermoanaerobaculia bacterium | reverse complement strand
CTCCGCGAAGTAATTGCCTTCGCCATGCGCGATCGGAATCTTCAGGACCTGACCCTTCCGGCAGGCAGACGTGAACGGGGTATCCGTCTGCTCGACGCGGATATGGACGTGCTCGCATCGAAACTTCAGGCTGCGATTTCTCAGCATGGCGCCCGGCAGGAGCCCGGCCTCGAGCAGCACCTGAAATCCGTTGCAGATGCCGAGCACCGGGCCGCCGCGAGCCGCGAACGCCTGCACTTCCCGCATGATGGGCGAGAAACGCGCCATCGCGCCGCACCGCAGATAATCACCGTGCGCAAACCCGCCTGGCAGCACCACGATGTCGCTCTGCTTCAGATCGGTGTCCTTGTGCCACAGGTACTCCGCCTGCTGACCGAGCACGTCCTTCGCCGCGTGATAGGCATCGTGATCGCAGTTGCTGCCGGGAAAGACGACAATGCCGAACTTCATATGGTGGTCAGCGCCTGCGTTGCCACGGCTCGCTCACGCTCGCCGCGATGATTCGGAGCGACTGGAGTGCTCAGTCGACTTCCACCCGATAGCTTTCGATCACCGGATTCGCCAGTAGCTTGTCGGCAACCTCCGACGCCAGCTTGCGCGCCTGCGTTGCTTCGCTCGTCGCGAGATCCAGCTCGAAGTATTTCCCCTGACGGACGTCCTCGACGCCGCCGTATCCGAGTGAATGCAGGGCGTCCGCGATGGTCTTTCCCTGAGGGTCGAAGACCGACGGCTTCAACGTCACGAACACGCGCGCCCGCATCGCACCTCCGGTTGGATCAATGCACTACGCGCTGAGCCTGCAGAGAACTGGCGAGCTCGCCCGTGTCGGCATTGTCGACGCTTCCGAAGACCCTGTCGAAGATGTCGTCGACGTGTTTGAGCTGCTCGCGCAAATCGAACGCGCGATCGATTTCGGAGCGCGTGAGGACGCGCTGCACGTCCGTGTCGGAATGCAGGAGCTCCTTGAAGTCGCGCTGCTCCGCGTACGACAACATGGCGTTCCGCTGAACCCATTCGTAGGCCAGCTCGCGCGAGACACCCTTTTTCGCCAGCTCGAGCAGCACGGTTCCCGAAAACACGACGCCGCGCGAACGATTCAGGTTCTCGCGCATGCGCTCGGGGTGCACTTCCATTCCGCGGACGATCCGCGTGAAGCGCCGCAGCATGTGATCGAGTGCGATGAAGCTGTCGGGCAGAATCACGCGCTCCACGGAGGAATGCGAGATGTCGCGTTCGTGCCATAGCGCGACGTTTTCGAGCGCCGCGTGGGCGTTCGCGCGAACCACGCGTGCGAGACCGCAGATTTGTTCGCAACCGATCGGATTGCGCTTGTGCGGCATCGCCGACGATCCCTTCTGCCCCTTCCCGAACGGCTCCTCGACTTCGCCGATCTCCGTCTTCTGCAGCCCGCGAATCTCGAGCGCGAATTTCTCGAGCGATGCTGCCGTGATCGCGAGTGCAGCCAGGAGCTCCGCATGGCGATCGCGCTGCACCACCTGCGATGCCACCGGCTCAGGCTCGAGGCCGAGGCGGCTGCAAACGTCGGCCTCAATGGCCGGCGGCAGGTGCGCGAACGTACCTACGGCGCCCGACAGCTTGCCGACGCTGATCGTCGTGCGCGCCAGGCGGACACGGTCGGCGTCACGGAGGACTTCGGTGTACCACAGCGCGAGCTTCAGCCCGAACGTCATCGGCTCGGCATGTACGCCATGCGTGCGCCCGATCATCGGCGTATGTCGGTACTGCATCGCGCGATCGCGGATCGTGTGCGACAGATCGTCGAGATCGCCGAGGATCAGATCGCAGGCCTCGCGCATCTGCAGCGCCTGGGCCGTGTCGATCACGTCCGACGACGTCATGCCGAAGTGGAGCCAGCGCGCCGACGGGCCGACGTTCTCGGCGACGGCGGTCGTGAACGCGATGACGTCGTGCTGGGTGGTCTGTTCGATTTCTTCGATTCGGGCGATATCGAACCGGGCGCGCTCGCGAATCTCGCGCGCTGCTTCCTGAGGCACGATGCCGGCTGCTGCCATCGCTTCGGCCGCCGCAATCTCGACGCGCAACCAGGTGTCATAGCGATTCTGGTCGGTCCAGATGCGGCCCATCTCGGGGTGGGTGTAGC
>DATKFO010000365.1:0-3728 GCA_035544355.1 Thermoanaerobaculia bacterium | reverse complement strand
CGAGATCGTCGCGCTCGTCGGCGGCAGTGGGGCAGGGAAGTCGACGGTCGTGAATTTGCTCCCGCGTTTCTACGACGTCGGCGAGGGGCGCATCACGATCGACGGCATCGACATCCGCGACACGAAGCTGACGTCGCTGCGCGGGTTGATGGGCTTCGTCACGCAGGAAGTGATCCTCTTCAACGACACCGTGCGCAACAACATCGCCTACGGCCGCGCGGACGTCGACGAAGCGCGCGTCATCGATGCGGCGCAGGCCGCGAACGCGCACGAGTTCATCAGCGCGCTGCCGAACGGATACGACACGCACATCGGCGAATCGGGCGTGCTGCTCTCCGGCGGACAACGCCAGCGCCTTGCCATCGCACGAGCGCTCTTCAAAGATCCGCCGATTCTCATCCTCGACGAAGCCACGTCCGCGCTCGATACGGAATCCGAGCGTCTCGTGCAATCCGCGCTCAACAACCTGATGCGCGGCCGCACGACGCTCGTCATCGCGCATCGCCTCTCCACGATTCGCAGCGCACACAAGATCGTCGTCCTCGACAAAGGCGCGATCGTGGAGAGCGGGACGCATGAGGAGCTGTTGGTTCACAGGGGCGTGTACCGGAAGCTCTACGACCTGCAATTTGTCGATGAGGAGTTTAGGAGTGCGGTGGCAGAGCCACCGCTTTCTGATCCGGATCACAAAGCGGCGGCTCTGCCGCCGCACTCCTAAACATGCTTCCTTACCTCGCGTACGGCTTCATCAAGCTCCTCCATGCCACCCTGCGCGTGCGGCACGTGCGTGCGAGCAACCTCAAGAACACGCCGCAGCACATCCTCGCGTTCTGGCACGAAGACGTCCTGCTCTCGCTGCAATCGCTCTGGCGCAAGCCGACCACGGCGATGATCTCGCGCTCGAAAGACGGCGAGATCGTTTCGCGCGTGCTGCATCTCTACGGCGCAGAAACCGCGCGCGGCTCGTCGACGCGCGGAGGGGAGATCGCCGTCCGGGAAGTGTTGCGCGACGTCCGCGCGGGAAAGAACATCGCCGTCACGCCGGATGGGCCGAAGGGGCCGCGCCGTATCGTGAAGGAAGGCGTCGTGTTCATCGCGCAGCTCACCGCACTGCCGATCGTGCCGTTCTACTTCACCGCGAAACGCAAGAAACGTTTGCGCTCGTGGGATCAGCAGATCTTTCCCATCCCGTTCAGCAAAGCGATCTACATCTATGGCGAACCGATCGCGGTCCCGCGCGACGGCAACGTGGAAGAATGGCGCCTGAAGATCGAGCAGGCCATGAACGCGCTCGCCGAAGAAGCGGAGCGCGATTTCGACATACTCTGGAAGACGACATGATCACATCGATGACCGGCTTCGGCCGCGCCTCCGCAGCACTCTCGCCGCGCTACTTCGCATCCGTCACCGCGAAGAGCGTCAATCACCGTTTCCTCGAAGTCAGCGTGCGCTTGCCCGAATATCTCTGGGAGATGGAAGCGCCGTTGCGCGCGATCGCCTCCGAGATCTTCACGCGCGGCAAGCTCGATCTCTCGATCCGCGTGCAGCGCACCGAGCAACCCGAATACGCGGTGCGCGTGAATCCGCAAATCGCCGGCGTCGTGATTCCGAGACTGCGCGCGATCGCCGCTGAGCTCGAGATCGAGCACACGTTCACCGGCAGCGATCTGCTGCGCGTTCCTGACCTTCTGCAGGTCGAGCCAGTCGACACCGAGGTCTCCGACGAAGAGCGCGACGCGCTCGCACGCGTCGTGCGCGAAGCGTTCGTGCAAATGGTCGCGATGCGCGAGAAGGAAGGGGAGTCGCTGCGCACCGACATCGCCACACGCGTCGCCGCAATCCGCGACTTGCAGGAAAAACTCGCCGCGTATCGCGACGACATCCGCGGCGAGCTGCTCGCGAATTACCAACAGCGCGTGCAGGACATCGCCGCGCAGGCCGGCGTCGAAGTCGCGCAGGATCGGCTCGCCCAGGAAGTCGTGATCATGGTCGAGAAGGGCGACATCGCCGAAGAGCTCACGCGGCTCACGCATCACCTCGATCAGATGCAGAAGGTGATCGACGGCCGCGAATCCGCGGGCAAGAAGCTCGATTTCATCACGCAGGAGATGGTGCGCGAGATCAACACGATGGGCTCGAAGTCGCGCTCGGCGACGATCCGAACGCTGGTGATAGAGTTGAAAACGGAGGTCGAGCGGATCCGCGAGCAGGTTCAGAATGTCGAGTAATTTCCACTCCGACGGCACGCTGTTCATCGTCTCCGGCCCCTCGGGCGCAGGGAAGACGACGCTCATCAATCGCGTCCGTGACCAGCTCCGCGCCGTCAGCCTCGAGCTTTATTTTTCCGTGTCGCATACGACGCGTCAGCCGCGCGCGGGAGAGATTCACGGCATCAACTATCACTACGTGACGGAAGAGGTCTTCGGGCGCATGGTCGAGCGCGGGGAATTTCTCGAACATGCCCACGTTCATGCGCACTGGTACGGCACCTCGAAGGCCGAGGTGATTGGCCGGCTCGAAAGCGGCCAGGATGTGATCCTTGACATCGATTATCAGGGCGCGAAGCAGATCGCGGACGACCATGACCTGGCGCCGCGCAGGCTGAGCGTCTTCATCTTTCCTCCGACACTCGACGTGCTCGAGCAGCGGTTGCGCGATCGCGGACTGAATACCGAAGCCGAGATCGATCTGCGGTTGCGGAAAGCGATCGACGAGATCAGCGAAGGAAAAGATTTCTACCACTACATCATCATCAACGACGATCTCCCCGTGGCCACGGAATGCCTGAAGGCGGCGATCATCGCGAAAAAACTTCAGACCCGAACGGCGCTCGATGCCATCGAACACATGGCCGAGCGTTTCAAACAGGAGGAACGGAATGGAAGGACTGCCCGAAGGCGTGGATAGCAAGTTCCGCTACGTGTTGCTCGTCTCGAAGCGAGCGGAGCAGCTGATCCAGGGAGCGCAGCCGAAGGCGCGCACGCGTCACGCGAAACCGACGCGTGTGGCGATGGAAGAGATCGAGCGGAACGTGATCAAGTGGCAGCTCGCGCCGCCCGTGGAAGAGACGACGGCGCTGGATAACGAGTAGATACCCAGTTGCAGAGTTCCAGGGTTGCAGAGGAGACGACCGATACCTCTGCAACTCTGGAACTCTGCAACTCTGCAACTCGACATGAATATTGTCTTGGGCGTGACCGGCGGAATCGCGGCGTACAAAGCGCCTGATCTCGTTCGTCGCCTGCAGGACGTTGGCGCGGCAGTTCGCGTGATTCTCACGCCGAACGCCGCGCGTTTTGTTTCTCCGCTTTCGCTCGCCGCGGTTTCGAATCACGGCGTGATTCTCGATCAGTGGGGCGACGCCGGTCACGGCGGCGTCGATCACATCGAGCTCGCGCGCTGGGCGGATCTGCTGCTCGTCGCGCCCGCGACCGCGAACATCCTCGCGAAGCTCGCGACCGGAATCGCGGACGACGCGCTTTCGACGTACGCGCTTGCGCATCGCGGTCCGACGATGGTCGTGCCGGCGATGAACACGTTCATGCTTCTGCATCCGACCGTCGTCGCGAACCTCGAGACGCTGCGCGCGCGGGGCGTGCTCGTGATCGAGCCGGACGCGGGGCTGCTCGCATGCGGCGACGAAGGCGCGGGACGCATGCCCGATCCGCCGGTCATCGCCGAGCACGTGAAACGTGCACTCGCGCCGCGCGACCTCGAAGGAAAGTCGA
>DATKFO010000364.1:0-19995 GCA_035544355.1 Thermoanaerobaculia bacterium | reverse complement strand
CCCACGTCGATGCCGGCGTGGGGTTTTTGTTTATGCAGGATTTTGCACAGGCAATCGCAGACGAACACGTTTACCTCTTCGACGGCGCGATGGGGACGATGCTCTATTCGAAGGGCGTCTTCATCAACAAGTGCTACGACGAGCTGAATCTCCGCAATCCGGAGATCGTGCTCGAAGTGCACAAGCAGTACGTGCGCGCAGGCGCGGAGATCCTCGAGACCAACACGTACGGCGCGAACGGCGTGAAGCTCGGCACGTTCGGGATCGAAGACGAGCTGCGCGACATCAACCTTCGCGCCGTCGAGCTCGCGCGCAAAGCGGCGCGCGATTCCGTCTACGTCGCCGGCGCGATGGGACCGCTCGGCATCCGCATCGAGCCGTACGGACCGACGGCGCTCGAAGAAGCGCGCGAGTTCTTCCGCCAGCAGGCCGAGGCGTTGCGCGAGGGTGGCGTCGATCTGTTCGTGATCGAGACCTTCTCGAACATCGCCGAGACCGAGCAGGCCATCGCCGCGATCCGCGAGATCTGCATGATCCCGATCATCGCGCAGATGACGATCAACACCGACGGCCGCACGATCTACGGCGATCAGCCGAAGACGATCGCGCAGCGTCTCGATCGCGCCGGCGCCGACGTCATCGGCCTCAATTGCTCCGTCGGTCCCGACGTCATGCTCGACGCCGTCGAAGAGATGGGCTCCGTCACCGCGAAGAAAATCTCGTGTCAGCCGAACGCCGGATTGCCGCGCGAAGTGAACGGGCGGCAGATGTACATGGCCTCCCCCGACTACATGGGAAAGTACGCCAAGCGGCTGATCCACAAGGGCGTGAAATTCATCGGCGGCTGCTGCGGCACCACGCCCGAGCACATCAAAGTGATCGCCGATGCGGTGCGCCCGCTCTCGCCGCGCCGCACGTTCGTCATCATCGAGCGCAACGGAAAAGAAGAGAAAGCGCCGGGACACGATCCCGTTCCGTTCGCGACGCGCTCGAATTGGGGCAGGAAACTCGCCAACGGCGAGTTCGTGACCACGATCGAGATCGTCCCGCCGAAGGGACCGAATCCCGACGCGATGGTCGCTTCGGTGAAATCGATTCGCGACGCAGGTGTCGACGCAGTGAACGTTCCCGATGGTCCGCGCGCGCAGAATCGCATGGGCGCAATTGCCGTCGCGGTGTTGCTGCAGCAGCGCGTCGGCATCGAGACGGTCCTTCACTACTGTTGCCGCGACCGCAATCTTCTCGGCATGCACTCCGACCTCCTCGGATGCGCCGCACTCGGCCTGCACAATCTCCTGCTCATCACCGGCGATCCGCCGAAGATGGGGCCGTATCCCGAAGCGACCGCGGTCTTCGATATCGATTCGATCGGCCTCACGAACATGGTGAGCCTGATGAATCGCGGCCTCGACCTCGGCAGCAACCCCTTCGGCGAGCCGACGTGCTTCACCATCGGCGTCGGCGTGAATCCCGGCCATCTCGATCTCGACTACGAGCTGCGCCGCCTCGACTGGAAAGTGAAAGCCGGCGCCGAGTACGCGATCACGCAGCCCGTGTTCGACGTGCGCCAGCTCGAGCACTTCCTCGAGCGCATCGAAGACCTGCACCTCCCGATCGTGCCCGGCATCTGGCCACTGCTCTCCTATCGCAACGCGCAATTCATGAACAACGAAGTGCCCGGCGTGTCGGTGCCGGACGATGTGATGGAGCGCATGCGCATCGCGAGCGAAAAGAGCAAAGAACACGGCCTGCGCGAAGGCGTGGCCATCGCACGCGAAACCCTCGAGCGCGTACGCGATCAGGTCGCGGGCGTGCAGGTGTCCGCGCCGCTGGGGCGGGTGGATCTCGCGTTGGAAGTGTTCGAGGGTTTGGCGCTGCGCGCAGTTCGCATTTAGGAGAGCGGTGGCAAAGCCACCGCTTTGTGATCCGGATACGAAAGCGGTGACTACGTCACCGCACTCCTAAACCGGATCACCGCCACCGAAACATCGTCCTCCGCGGGGAGGCGCATTTAGGAGTGCGGTGGCAAAGCCACCGCTTTGTGATCCGGATACGAAAGCGGTGACTATGTCACCGCACTCCTAAACCGAATCACTGCCACCGAAACGTCGTCCTCCGCGGGGAGGCGCGACGTGAACATGCGCCACTCGGAGACGAGCGAGTCGACGAGTCCCGTCGCGGTCGCATCCGGGTGCCATCCGCAAATCACTTCGACGTAGGCGTCGCCGAACTCGCGATCGTTTTCGTTGCGCGATTCGGTGAGGCCGTCGGAGTGCAGCAGGAGGCGCTCGCCGGGCTCGAGGGATCCGCTCGTTGCCGACCATTGATTCGCGTTCTTGATGCCGAGGGGGTAGGCGCCGCGGCCGATGCGATCGACGATCTTGCCGGTGTTGTCGATCTTCAGAATCGGCGGATGGCCGGCGATCGTCGCGAGATACGTTCCGTCGGGTGAGAGCAGCACGTAACACGCGGCGAAGAACGATCGCGACGAGCCGGTGCGGCAGAGAATGCGATTGAGGCTGGCGATGATCGACGCCGGCGACGAATCGATCTCGAGCTGCGTGCGAAACGCGGCGTGTGCGACGGCCATCACGAGTCCCGCGGCCATTCCGTGTCCCGAGGCATCGCCGAAGAGCACGGCCAGGCGTCCGTCTTCGAGCGGAACGAAATCGTAGATGTCGCCGCCGACGGTGTTCGCGATGTGATTGAACGCCGCGATCTCGTACGCCGGATGCTGCGGCATCTCGTGCGGAATGATGCTGGCCTGCAGATCGCGCGCGAGCGCGAGCTCGTCGCGGAACTTGATCTTGTCGATCAGCTCCATGCCGAGGAGGAGCGTCATCAGGACGAACATCACGGAGGTCTGGAAGAGCGTCCACACCGGCGGATTCTTCAGGTGCGTGGCGAGCGAAAAAATGCAGACGAAGAAGAAGACCCACGCGAAGAGAAACAGCAGGCGGCGATGCGGTGCGAGCTTCTTCGCGAGGCCGAAGAGCATCGCGCTGCCGAGCCGCACCGTGCGGCGAACCCGATTCGGATCTCCCTCGATCGCGGCGCGATGCTCGGCGATGAGCATCTTCCGCGTCTCCGGCCACTCGACGACGTAGAGATTCGTCACGTCGTCGTTGGTGAGCGACGTGAACGTACTCTTGCCGAGCTCGATCCAGTCCTTGAGACGGGCCATGTGGGGGATTGTACGGAGTTGCCGGTTTTCAGTTGCCAGTTGCCCGAGGATCCGCCACCCGGCCACGCGGGTGTGGGCGGCGGCCCTCTGGCAACCGGCAACTGGGAACTGATAACTTGTCCCCATGCGGCCCGGCCATTTCCTGGCGATATTTCTGTCCTTACCCCTTGCCGCACAAGAGCTTCCGTTCAAGCACTTCACGCCGAACGACGTCGCCGCGCCGCTCACGTCGGCGAGCGTGCAGAAGATCATTCAGGACGACACCGGCTACATCTGGCTGGGCTTCTACTCGTCAGGCATCGCGCGCTACGACGGCCATTCGATGGAGCGCTTCGGCCTCGAGGACGGACTCGCCAATCTCACCGTGCGCGAGATCGTCGAAGACGCATCGCATCATCTCTGGATCGGCTCCGAATCGGGACTCGTCGTTTCGGAGAAATCGATTCACGCGTACGAGCCGGGCGGGCGCGTGCGTTTCGTGTCGCGCGTCGCCGGTGTCGATCT
This sequence comes from Thermoanaerobaculia bacterium, assembly GCA_035544355.1. Classification (GTDB taxonomy): domain Bacteria; phylum Acidobacteriota; class Thermoanaerobaculia; order Gp7-AA8; family Gp7-AA8; genus DATKFO01. The sequence continues at coordinate 16,307 of DATKFO010000364.1, read as the reverse complement.
CATTCACGCGCGCATGCGCCGCAACTGCGTCGTCGCCGCTGGCGACGGGTGGGTGTGGGCCGGCAGCCGCGACGGATTGATTCGCTATCGCTTCGAAGGATCGCGGCTCACGTCGCAGTCGATCGATCTGCGCTCGATCGAGTCGCCTCCCGCTGCGAACGTGATCCTTCCGTTGCGCGACGGACGCACGCTCGTCGGCATGGGCGGCGGGCAGCTCGTCGCGATCGGCAAAGACGGCGCGGTGCTCAACATCGTCGCGCATGTGCCGTCGCCCGCGCAGGCACTCGTCGAAACGCACGACGGCACGATCTGGATCGGCAGCATCGATGGCTCGGTGTCGAAGCTGGAAGGCTCGCCGGTGCTCGTCAATCACGATCTCACCGAGCGCATCGTCGCGATGCGCGAGACGCGCGATGGCTCGCTCTGGGTCGCGAGTCTCGGCACCGGCGCGCTGCGCATCGATCGCGAAGATGCCTCACCAAAACTCCTCGTCCGCCGCGAAAACGGACTCCTCGGCGACACGCTCTGGTCGCTGCTCGAAGATCGCGAAGGCAATTTGTGGTTCGGGCAAAACGGCGGCGCGTCGCGTTTGCGCCGCGACTACCGCGCGTTCGTTGCCTACTCGAAACTTCCCGATCCGAGCTCGTTCGCCGTGCTGCCGCCGGGACTCGATCAGAGCCCGTGGAGCGGATTCACGTGGGTGGGCACGGGTGGCGGATTGACGGCGATCGCGCGCGACGGTGCGATGACGACGCTGCGTGCTGCCGACGGACTGCGCAGCAACTCGGTCTACGCCCTCGGGCTCGACGCACGAGGACGTCTGTGGATCGGAACGGCCGCCGGCGTGAACTGTCTCTCGCGGCCCGGCGAAGAGCCGCCGGCGCTCGACGGCGCGACGCGGCATCCGATCACGCTCAACAGCGCGCCGGCGGTGCTCACCGCATTCGCGTTCGATCAAACGACGTATTGCGTGCGCCGCATCGGCGACGCGATGTGGCTCACCGGAAGTTGGGGCGCGGCATCGCTCGAGAACGAAACGTGGCGCGTGTTCCGCACGCCTGCGGGACTGCCCGCCGGCGGCGGCACGAGCGTCGCCGCGGACGAGCAGGGATTCATCTGGATCAGCACGGCGGACAGCGGCGTATTTCGCAGCGTCGAGCCGAATGCCGCGAACGGAAAATTTGCGGCGGCGTGGACGACCGCGAACGGCGCGCCGACGAACAGCGTGCGCGCGCTGCTGTGGCATCGCGGAAAGTTGTGGGCGGGCACGAGCGATGGGCTCGCGATCGTCGACGGACAGAAAACAACCGCGACGATTCTCTCGCGCCATCTCATCGTCGGCATGACGCCGTCCGTGCGCGGCACGGTGTGGGTGAGCGACAACGAAGGCCTCGTCGAAGTCGATCCGCTCGGTTATCGCATCACCACGCGCGTGAAGCAGAGCGACGGCTTGATCGACGATGAAGCCTGGGCGTACGGACCGCTCTCTACCGGTTTGGATGGGCGCATCTACTTTGCGACGCCGAGTGGCATCTCGATTTTCGATCCGTCGCTGCGCGTTGCGAACACGGTTCCGCCGCTCGTCCGTTTGCGCAGCGTCGATGCGGACGACGGCAACTTCGCGATCGAGTACGCAGCGCTGACGTTCACCGATGAAGCGGGCGTGCGCTATCGCACGCGCCTGCGCGGCTACGATCGCGACTGGTCGCCGGAGATTGCGGACGTGAAGATCCGCTACACGAACCTCCCCGCGTTCGTGTTCGCGAAGCGCTACACGTTCGAAGTGATGGCGCGCAACGGCGACGGCGTGTGGTCCGAGCCGGTCGCGTATTCGTTCCGCGTCGTGCCGCCATTGTGGCTGCGCTGGTGGGCGGCGTTCGGCTATCTCGCGGCGCTGATCATCGCCGTCGCGGTGTTCAACCGCTGGCGCACGCGTCAGCTCAAACGGAAGAATCGCGCGCTCGAAGACTTGATCATGGCTCGCACCGAAGAGATCCGCGGGCAGGCGAAAGAGATCGAGACGCTCGACAACATCATCGGCATCATCAACCGCGAGGTCGTGCTCGAGAACGTCTTCAAGAGCATTCTCGAGCAGGGGATGAAGCTCTTCCCGCAGGCCGAAAAATCGGCCTTCCTCAAATTCGATCACGAACAGCAGCGCACCGAAGTCATCGCCGTGTCCGGCTACGACCCCGAGTTGTTCCGCGGCATGTCGTTGTCCTTCGAAGAAGCGATGCGCCGCTACGTCGCGCAATCGAAGCAGCTCGAAGAAGGCGTGTATCTGATTCATGAAACTGACTTCGTCTCGCTCGCCGGCTCCGACAAAACGAGCCACCTGCCGGTGCCGAAGGCGATGCTCGCGATGGCGGTGACGCTCGGCGGCCGCGTCGAAGGATTTCTGATCTTCGACAGCTTCACGAACGAAAACGCGTTCAACGACTCCGATCTGCAGAAGCTCGCGCGCGTCCGCGAGCACGCGATCTCCGCGATCTCGAAGGCGCGGTTGCTGCGCGAGCTGCAGATCAAGAACCGCCAGGCGGAAGAAGCGAATCGCGCGAAGAGCACGTTCCTCGCGAACATGAGTCACGAGCTGCGCACGCCGATGAACGCGATCATCGGTTTCTCCGAGATCCTCACGGAACGTCTCCACGAAAAGATCGAGCCGCGCTACCTCGGATTCCTCAAATCGATTCTGCAATCCGGCCAGCACCTGCTCAACATCATCAACGACATCCTCGACCTCTCGAAGGTCGAGGCGGGGAAGATGGAGCTCTTCGTCGAGACGTTCGCCGTGCGCGGCGCGATCGAGAGCGTCTGCGCGGTGATGAAGGGACTCTCGTCGAAGAAGAGCGTGATGTTCGAGATCGACGTCGCGCCGGACGTCGAGAACATCGAGACCGATCAGGCGAAGTTCAAACAGATCCTCTACAACCTCCTCTCGAACGCGGTGAAGTTCTCGCGCTCGCACGCAGTCGTCGCGATTCGCGCGCGGCGTGTCGATGATTCGATCGCGATCAGCGTCTCCGATCGCGGCATCGGCATCGCGCCCGAGCACATCGGCATCATCTTCGAGGAGTTCCAGCAGGTCGACACCGCGACGAGCCGGCAGTACGGCGGCACGGGACTCGGCCTCTCGCTCGTGAAGAAATTCGTCGAGCTGCAGGGTGGAACGATCGACGTGAAGAGCTCGGTCGGCGAAGGGAGCGAGTTTTCGTTCACGCTGCCGATTCATTTTCAGGGACCGACGATTCCGAGCCCGATGGTCGGCGCGGACGGCGTGGTCGTGCCGCCGGGCGATCGCGTGCTCGTCGTCGAAGACGATGACGACGCGTACGACACGCTCAGCGCGTATCTCGTCGCGGCGGGCTACGTTCCGCTGCGCGCGCGCAGCGGCGAAGAAGCGCTCAAGCTCGCGCGTAGCATGCAGCCGCTGGCGATCACGCTCGACATCGTGCTGCCCGGAATGGAAGGGTGGGCGGTGCTGCGCGAGCTGAAGGCAAATGCGGCGACGTCGAACATCTCCGTGATCATCGTCTCGCTGCTCGACAATCGCGAGCTCGGTCTCGCGTTCGGCGCGGAGGATTACTTCGTCAAGCCCGTCGACTGGTCGCGCCTCATGAAGCGCCTCGCGGAGATCACCGCGCGTTCGGCATTGCGACGCAACGCGAAGCTGCTGCTGATCGACGACGACGTGACCGTGCACGATCTGCTCGAGCAGGAGTTGACGCGCGAAGGCTACGAGCTCGAGAAGGCGTTCTCAGGTGCGGAAGGATTGCAGCGCGCGGAACAATCGCCGCCCGACGTGATCATCCTCGACCTGATGATGCCGGGCATGAGCGGTTTCGAAGTCGCGGAGAAATTGCGGCAACAGCAATCGACGTCGCGCATTCCGATCGTCGTGCTGACGGCGAAGGATCTCACCGCGGACGATCGCGAGCAGTTGCGTCACAGCGTCGGCGGACTGGTGATGAAGGGGAGCGCCGCGGGCGCTCGCCTCATCCGTGCGATCCGCTCGCTCGAGACGAAGGCTTCCTGATCGGCTCGATGTTGTCGAGCGGCTTCGCCGCTGCGATCGGCGCGACCGGCTTCGCTTCCGCGACCGGTGGTGGCGGCGGAACGACCGTCGGCGGCATCAGTGTCACCGGCATTCGCTCCTCGCGCGATGCACGCAGCATCACCATCAACACGCCGATGCCGACGAAGATGAAGATCGCGACGATGATCGCGCGTGCGTTGAACGCCGATGTTGGTTCCTGCGGCGTGGGTGCCGGCGTCGTAACGAGTGCCGCTTGCGTGACCGTCTGCGGTGGTGCGGGTGCAGGTGCGGGCGTCGGTGCTGCGACCGGCTCGGGAGTCACATTCGGAGGAGCGTTCGATGCCTGCACGACGACGGGCGGAGCCAGCTCGACCGGCAGCGGAGTCGCAGCCGGCGTGGGTTTCGGAGTTGCTGCGGCTTTCTGCAGACGTTTGCGCGCGGGACGCACGACGATCTTCTGAATCTCGTTCGAGCGATTGCGCGAGGCGATCTGCACGCTCGAGCCTCTGCCGAGGACGGCTTGCTGGAGCAAATACGATTTCGTTTCCGCGGTCGGATAGAACACGTGGCCGCGGCTGTCGACGATGCGGAACGGCTCGATGTACGACTCGTAGCCGCTGTATGCGCGCGCGAGCTTGTCGTGCATCTCCTTGCCGTAAAACGCGCCGATGCGCTCGTTGATCGAGTACGTCCAGAGATCGTGAAGCGCCGTGAACTCGCGCGCGTCTCCGCGACGGCTCGCTTCATTGAAGAGCGTGTCGAACGACGGGTAGTCGTTGCGCCGGGCGGAATCTTCGAGCGTCGGCGTTTGCTCGATGAGCACAGGCTCGGCCGGCAGATCGATGATCGGAGCGGGGAACGGCGACGCGAAATCGCTCACGGGCGGCGTCGAGTCTGCTGCGGTGCCGGCGGTCTTCGGTTGGATTGGAGGCAGCGGCTCCTGCTGTCCGATGACGGTGACCGACAGAATGACGACGGCGAGCAGAAAAACGAGGCGGCTCTTGCGCACACAGCCCTCCCGGCCTGCCGTACATTGGCCGGCCGGGAAAGAGTGTAGCGTTTTTCCCTTGGAGAGGTTAATGCCGAGTTACTGCCGCGCGGGCTGGCGGCGGGTTTCCGCGCCGAGCAGGCGGGCCGTGTCGATCAGCTCCTGGAGCGTCGTCTGGTCCTTGCCGCTTGCCTGCAGCAAGTAAATCCGGATCGCGCTGCCGACCGGAATCACGGTGTTGGCCGGATCCGAATAGAACTTCTCGAGTCCGGAAACGAGCTCGAATCCGCTGAGCTTTCCCGAGGTCGACGTCTGGCGCTCGGTGCGGTCCGCGAGGTTCGCGCACGCACTGCCGCTCCCCGAGCTCACGTCGATCTTGTCGAGCGCTTCGCGGTATCCCTGCGAGTATCCGATGGCCCAGAAGAGCTTCTCGGTGCTGCTCAGCTTCAGCCAATCCTCGCCGTTCGCAGGAGGATTGATCTCGGGACGATCGGCGGCAACACCCGCCATTGCATAGAGAAGCAGGGCCAGTCCGATGACAAGTTTTCTCATTGAATGCACCTTTTTCTTCGATGAAGCGGCTGGGCAGATTTGGCGGCGATTCTAAACGAAAACGTCGGAGGGAAAGAAGTGCGGCGTAGAATCGAAGCGATGGACGACTCCTGGGAGTCCGCAATTGCAGAAGCGCTCGCGTTTTCGAACGCGCGTGGTGCGGACCTGCTCGTCCGCCTCGGCGAGTTCGATGTTTGGCGCGGAGATCTTGCGACCATGCGAGGCGACGAGCCACGCTCGCCTGTCGATGACGGCGAAACGGAAGCGCGTGAACCCTCGACTCCTCGCCGGCCGAATGTTCTCGTGCTGGCTCGGGCGATCGAAGAGCTCGAGCCGGCCTGTCGCGAGCTTCTTTCCAGGATCTACGCGCTTCATCACGACCGTAATGCGATGTCGCGCCCGGCACATCGCCTTGTTGGGGACTGCGAGAAGCGACTGTTTGCGGCATACGAGTCGCTCATGCGTGATGTTCCCGCCACTGTCACCGCCATCGCAAATCGTGAAAGTTCGGAGCAGAGTCCTCGTCGTCGATGATTCTCGTAGACACGAGCGTGTGGATCGAGGTGCTTCGCGGCCGCGCAGGAGACCGTTATCGTGCAGCCGTCGCGGGAGAACAGGTCGTGACGTGTTTACCGGTGATCCAGGAAGTTCTTCAAGGGATCGATCCCGAACACACGTTCCGTGTGGCATCGAGAGCCTTCGCAGACATTCACGTGTTGGAGAATCCGCTCACGCGGGATGTGTTCGCGGACGCAGTTCAACTGTATCGGGATGCGCGGCGTTCTGCGATCACCATCCGTTCCGGCGTCGACTGCCTGATCGCTGCGTGTGCGATGCGAAACGGCGCCACGGTGTTGCACGTCGATCGTGATTTCACGCATCTCGCGCAAATTGCCGAGCTGAGCGAGCGCCGGTTCTGACGCGCAAGTTTGAATCCGGGGGTGCCGACCTTACAGTGCCATCCCCAGTGTCATCCTGAGCGGGTGGCGGGTGGGCGCAAAGGATCCTCTCCGGTGACACGAAACGCGCTCTGTCGGCAGGGGATCCTTCGCACCCACCCGCCGCCTGCTTCAGGATGACACTGGGGATGGCAGCCTAGAAAATCGCGCCGTCGATCTTCGCGCGATAGCGCGCCACGTCGCCCGTCACCTCGATGTACGGCAGCGCCGCGGCGAGCTCGCGCTTTGCGCCGCGATAATCGCCCGTCTCGTACATGGCCACCGCGAGGTAATAGCGATACGGCTCTTCGCCGCGATTCAGCGCGCCTGCGAGCTCGAACGCGCGCACGACGCCGCCGAAATCGCGGGAGCGATACAGACCTTCCGCGACGAGCAGCATCGTCGGATGATCGATCCCTTTCACTTCGAGCAACTCGTGATAGATCGAGCGCGCATCCGTGAGCGCGTTCTTGCGCAGCGCGCGCTCGCCGTCGTCGAGACGCGTTTGCACGTTGACCTTCGGCGCGGCAACGACAGGCGCGGTTGTCGCGGGCTTCGGCGCGGGAGTTGTCGTCGCCTGCGGCGCCGGCTTCTGCGGCGCCGGTTTCGGCGGCGCGGGTTTCGGCGGATCGGCTTTGGGCTTCGCTTCGATCGCCGGCGGAGGCGTCGCACGTTGCGGTGCAGGCGTTGGCGTCACCGTTTGTGGTTTCGGCTGCGGCTGCGACGACTGCGGCTGCGGTTGCGTGGGTTTCGGCGCGTCGGGCACGACCGGCGGAGTTTGTTGCGGCTGCACCGGCGTGAAGATCGGCTTCGTGGGTTTTGCCGACGCCGGCGCTGCGGATCCGCGAAGAATTGCGAGTTGATCGCTGCCCAGGATTTTGCCGACGAGCGATTCGAACGCGGTGCGCACCGGCTGCGGAATCTTCAGCGACGCGTAGCGGCGCTGTACTCCCTCCGCGGCGACGACATCCTCGGCAGCGCTGCGCGCATTCGCTTCCTGCCCGAGTCGATTCGTGACCAGCGCGAGATAAATCTCCGCCGTCTGGTAATGCTCGATCGAGTCGATGAGTCCGAACGCGGCGATGCGCAGCTCGCGCGCGGCAGCCGCGTCACGGCCCGCGTTGTAATCCGTCACGCCTCGATTCAGAAGGCTGATGTAGAAATCCGTCGCGCTCGCAGCCAAACCGGTCGTGGCAACGAGAGCGATGATTGCGGCTGCGGCGGTATATCTCTTCATTCCAGACGAATGACCACGCACGACTCGCACACTCCGTTGACCCGGAGATCTCGCGCCACAACACGCGGCAGAATATGCGAATTCGCACGACCTTGGAAAATCTGCGAACGGACCAACGGCGATTCTGCCACACTCGCAGAGATGCACAATGGAGTCATTCTGTGCAGACTCCTGTTACGATCCCGCAACGCGTGAACAAGTCCGTAGTCATCGTCGGGGGAGGCATCGCGGGACTCGCGAGTGCGATCTACCTCGCGCGCGGCGGTTGCACCGTCACGATTTTCGAGAAGCGCCGTTACCTCGGCGGCCGCGCGATCACGCATCTCCGCAGCGGATTTCGCTTCAACATCGGTGCGCACGCGCTGTTCCGCGGAGGCGCCGCAACCTCCGTCTATCGGGAGCTCGGCATTCCCGTGCGCGGCGGTTCGCCGAAGCCCCGAGGGCGCGCGCTCTACGGCGGCGACGACTACAAACTTCCCATTCGTCTCTGGTCGCTGCTCACCACGTCGCTGCTCTCGATCGGAGCAAAAGCCGAAGCCGCCGCGCTGCTGTTTCGCCTCGGCCGCATCGATCCGAAACCCTTCGCATCGATCAGCGCGCGGCAATGGATCGACGAGAACATCTCCGATCCGCGTCTGCGCGAAGTCATCGAAGCGCTCGTGCGTCTCGCGACGTATTCGAATCGGCCGGAAGATCTGAGTGCCGCCGTCGCGCTCGCGCAGTTGAAGCTCGTGCGGCGCGGCGCGATGTACATCGACGAAGGCTGGCAGAAGCTCGTCGACGCGCTGCACACCTCCGCCGTCACCGCGGGCGTCAACTTCGTCAGCAGCTCGCGCATCGTCGGCGTCGATCATGACGACGCCGTGCGCGGCATCGAGCTCGGCGGATTGGAGATGGATGATCACGGCGACACGAAGTCGCTCGTGCTTCCCGATCTCGCGCCCGAAGGGATTGTCGGGACGCGATTGCCGGCGCAGAACGTATTGCTTGCGATCGATCCGATCAGCGCGGCGGAGTTGATCACCGACCAGGCGATCGCGAATTCGTGGCGCTTGCCGTCGCCGGTCGTCGCCGCGTGTCTCGACGTCGCGCTGTCGAAACTCCCGAAACCGGAGACGACGTTCGCCCTCGGCATCGATCAGCCGGTGTACTTCTCCGTGCACTCCGCGTGGGCGCAGCTCACGCCGAAGGGCGGCGCGCTCATTCACCTGATGAAGTACCGCAAGAGCGCGGTGAAATTCATCGGCGACGAGCTCGAGCCGGAGCGCGTTCGCCGCGGCGAAGAATCAGCGGCGGATGAGCGCGAGCTCGAAGGCGTGCTCGATCGCCTGCAGCCCGGCTGGCGCGAGGTGCTCGTGCATCGCCGCTTCCTGCCGTCGATGAACGTCTCGAACACGATTCTCGCGCCCGGCGCGACGCGGCCCTCGCCGGTCACGCCGATTCGCGGCTTGTACATCGCGGGCGATTGGGTCGGAAGCGAGGGCTGGCTGTCGGACGCGGCACTCTCGAGCGCGCGCGCCGCGGCGAAGGCGATCCTCAGCTCCGATTCCTAGGTGCAGCGATGGCGAACCTCGAGCTCCGGCTGATCAATCGATCGCACGAAAGCGAAGTCGCGGTCGTGATCCTTCAGCAGAACCTTGCGACGCACTTCGATGAGATCGCAGTCGCGTGGCACGTCATTCGTCTTCACGGCCGCGATGCGAGCTACACGTTCGCGTTTCCCGATGCGATCGAAGTCGCTGCGCACGATTCGTTCGGCAACAAGACGCGCCCGCAACGCTGCTCGCCCGGCCAGGTGTGGAGCGTGATCTCGCGAAGCAGCGGCGCCGACCTGCGCTTCGAGCCGCACAGCGCCGCGAAAGACGAGATCGAAGTGCGCAGCGGACTGTCGAACGGCGCAACGAACATCAACCTCTATCGCGATGGACGATTGTTCGCGGCCAAGGTCGGAGTCGTGCCCGGACAACGCGCGTTCTTTCGCTTCAAGCCGATTCTCCGCATGGGCGTGACGACCGACGTCGAAGAAGGCGAGATCCTCAACTCCGCCTCGATCGCGAATTTCAACAGCGAGATCGTCCTGCAAACCGGGATGACGCACGCGGACCTCGTGCTGACGGGCGGTTCGCAGGTTCCGTACAAATTCACGCTCGTTCCGATCAAGTGAGCACCACCGGCCGAACGATTCTGCGCGAGCTGAGCATCTTCGCGCTGTTCGTCGCTCTTGCCGTCGCGATGACGTGGCCGCTCGCGATTCATCTCGATCGCGCGGTCACCGATCCGAGCGACCCCTTGCTAACGACGTCGATTCTCGAATGGGACTACTACGCGACGTTCCACGGCATCTGGCCGTTCAACGCGAATTTCTTCGCTCCCACGCGCAACACGCTCGCGCTCACCGAGCATACGTACGGGATCGCGATGCTGCTCTTCCCGCTGTTCGCCCTCGGCATCGCACCGCTGACGATTCACAACATCGCGATGATTCTCGGATTCGCCGGCTGCGGCTACGCGATGTTTCTCCTCTGCCGATTCGTCACGCGCTCGGCCGCGGCGGGAATCGTCGGCGGCATCGCGTACGCGTTCGTCGGAACTCGATTTCATCACCTGACGCACGTGCAGTACGTCTGGTCGATGTGGCTGCCGCTGCTGCTGCTCTGCGCGCTGCGATTCGTGCGTCGTCCGAATGCGCGCAACGCGGCGTGGCTCGGCGTCGCGATCGTGATGAACGGCCTCACCACGATGCACTGGCTGATGTTCGGCACGTTCACCGTGACGCTGACGCTGCTCGCTCTCGGAATCGCGATGAAGCGCAATCGCCGCTTCTGGCTGTTGCTGTTCGCGACGTATGCGATTGCGTTCGTGACCCTGCTGCCATTCGTGCTGCCCTATCACCAGTGGCAGAAAAAGTACGGCGAGCGGTGGCACTACGCCGATGTCGTCGCCGGCAGCGCCGCATGGAGCGATTGGTTTCGCGTCGACGTGTACAACAAGCTCTATGCGCCGTTCTATGAACCGAACGGCGAGCGGACGCTCTTTCCCGGCTTCATCGTGCTGGTGCTCGCAGCATTCGCGGTCGCCGTGCGAGTGCGAAAGCGGATTCATCTTCCGCTCGTCGTGTGGACCGCGATTCTCTGGCTCGTGATCGGTGCGTGGGGCGCGCGCGGCGTCCTCGGCGCGTTTCATTCCGCGCTATTCCTGTGCTTCGCCGCATTTCGCGGGATTCGCATGCCGGTGCGCTGGGTGATGATCGCGTACGTCGGATTGTCGCTCCTCGCCTCGATTGGATTCGCGCGACTGATCCGCAATCGCCGCGCTTTCGGCGCGATCGTCGTCGGCGCCGCGATGTTGTTCGAGCTGCATGCCGCGCCGATCCGCTGGTACATGATGCCGCTCGAGCGGCGCGACCTCTATCCGTGGCTCGCGAAGACGCCGATCTCCGGATCGATTCTCGAGCTGCCGATGACGCAGACCGCCGCGTACGAATATCTCTGGCGATCGACCGCGCATCACAAGCCGCTCATCAACGGAGTTGCGTCCGCTTCGACGTCCGGTTACGTGGAGCTCAATCGCCTTTACGAAAGCCGTCCGATTTCGCCTGACCTGCTCACGCGCCTCGAGCAGAGCGGTTGCTCGCTCATCGTCGTGCACGCGGGCTGGTTGCGTGAGCGCCGCGAAGATGTGCGCGAGTGGTTGCGTGACGGCGTCGCATCCGGGCGCTTGATTTTCGTGCAGCGATTCGATGCCGGCCTGCTTCCCGACTACGTCTTCGCGCTGACGCGCGTCGAGCCGCAGATGCACGCGTCGCGCGAGGCGGACAACTACATCGACACGAAAGGATGGACGCAGAATCACTCGACGTTCGGCAATGTCGACGTCTGGCCCGACGGCGTCATTCGAGGACCGCTCGTGATCTCAGGCTGGGCGCTTTCCCCGTGGGACGTGCGCGAGGTCAACCTGCTGTTCGACAACGGCCGCGTCGTGATTCCCGCCGATCGCTTCGAAAATCCGGGACTCTCCGCAGCGATGCCGTGGTATCCGAAAACGACGAAGCCGGGCTTCGCGAAGCGCATCGAAGAGCCGCCCGATGGCATCGACGGCGACACGAACTTTCAGGTCGAGATCATCGACGGCCGCGGTGAATCTCGGCGACTGCCACCTGCGTTCTTCACGTGGCACGAGCGCGATCTTCACCAGTAGGGGCGGCCTGCGGCCGCCCGAATCCTCGTGAACCGGCGATGACCATAGTTCGGGCGGCCGCAGGCCGCCCCTACGAAAAGATCCCCGTCAGCGCCTCGGGATGCACCGTCCACTGAAAGAATCCCGCACACCCGAAGAACAGCCCAAACAACATGAACGCGATCGCGAAGACGAGCAGCCACTTCTTCTTCGTCAGCGCGGTCACGCCCATCAGCGCGATCGATACGGACAGCGCCGCGTCCGACAGATCGAACTGATCGTCGTGCGTGTTGAGCCGCCGGTACTCCTTCGCGTGCCCTTCCGCCTCGGTTTTGATGTCGTCTTTTTCTTTCTTGTAGCGCGCGACGTTCGAGGTGTACGCCGCGATCTTCTTGTCGAGCTCCGCGGTTGCTTCGGGCGAGAGCGTCGTGCCGGCAGCCGCGCGATAGACGAGCAGCTGATCGAGCGTCGACTCCGCAAGATTCTGCTTCATGCTCTTCGCTTGGTAATACGACCAGGCGTCGACGGTTTGCGATTGCTCCTCGGACATCGCCTGCCCGAGGTTGCCGGACTTGACGCCGCTGAGGGCCATGAACGTGGCGGTGATCGCGACGAGCAGCGCGATCACCGAGTTCAACCCATCTGACGATTCTGAATTTTCGAGAGCTTCCGCCGCAACATCGCTCACATCTGCCATAGCGGCGGATTCTACATGCGCTGCACCGAGATCCCGCCACCGGACGTGCGCAGCACGAGACGCGGTCCGCCGCCGTTGATCTTGCCTTCGAGCGAGTCGCGCTCCTGCGAGCCGACGATCGTGATCGGCAAATCGCTGCGCACGCCGCCGCCGCTCGAATGCGCGTCGAGATCGGCGCCGACATTCGCGGCGAGAAACACGGTCACGCTGCCGCCCGACGTCGACAGACGCGAGTCGCCGGCCGGCTGCTGTGCGAATCGCGCAGTAATCGAACCGCCGGACGTCGACGCATCGACGCGGCCGCGCGCTTCTTCGATACGGATGCCACCGCCCGACGTGCGGGCGTTGACGTCGCCCGAAACGCGCGCGAGCTCGATCGAGCCGCCCGACGTTTTCACTTCGACCGATCCCGTCGTGTCGCCGACTTTGATGTCGCCGCCCGACGTGTGCGCGTTCACGTTGCCCGATGCGCTCATGACGTCGATGTCGCCGCCGGACGTGCGCAGATCCGCTGGTCCGGTGATTCGTCCCGCGTCGATGTCGCCGCCCGAGGTGCGGACTTCGACTTCGCCGCTGACGTCGGTGAGATGCACATCGCCGCCCGACGTGCGCAGATCGACGCTGTAATTTTTCGGCACGCGGATGTTCCACTGCACCGACAGCGAGTCGTTCCAATGGAACCAGCGATTCGGATGGTCGTAGCGGCTCTTGATGAAGACGTCGTTGCCGTTCTGATCGAACGTGATCTCGTGATCCTTGAAGATCTCCGCAGCCTCGGACTTGTCCGCCGTGCGCGCACGCCGCACGATCTCGATCGCGACGCCGTTGCCGCCCGTCACGACTTTGACGTCGCCGAAGCTCGCGTCGAGCGTGAGCCGCCCGCCTGCGTTGACGTTGAATCCCTTGCGGATCACGTCATCGACGGATGCCTGTGCGGCAACAGCCGCGAGGAGAAGAAGTGTGGTGATGCTGACGAGTCGGCGCATGCGTTCCTCCGCGTCGTTTGCCGTCTGCCGTTCGCCGTTGGCCGCGGTATGAACCACGGCAAACGGCCAACGGTGATCGGCCGACGCCCTCTCATACGCCGCGGCGCGCGAAAAGTTTGCAGTAAGATCCGCTTCCTGATGCCGATCGACGACGCAGGATTCAAACAGGCGATGTCTCAATTCGTCAGCGGCGTGACCGTCGTGACGACCGAGCTCGACGGCGCGCGCTACGGGATGACCGTGGCGTCGTTCGCGTCGCTGTCGCTGCATCCGCCGCTCGTGCTCGTCTGCATCGAGAAAAACGTGAAGTCGCACGATGCGATCCGCTCCGCCGGCAAATTCGGCGTGAGCATCCTCGGGCGCGAGCAGGCCGATGTGTCCGGCCGCTTCGCGTCGAAGGTCGACAACAAATTCGAAGGCGTTGCGGTGCGCGAAGGCGCGCTCGGCGTGCCGCTCATCGACGGCGCGATTTGCACGCTCGAGTGCCGCGTGCACGAAGAACTTCCCGGCGGCGATCACACGATCTTCGTCGGCGAAGTCGTCGAGGCGCAGTCGCACGACGGCGCCCCGCTCGTCTATTTCCGGAGTGGTTACCGCGCGATTGAGTAGCGAATCCTTTTCCTCCACGTTACGGCGCCTCTTTCGTCTCGAGAATCGCCGCGCCACCGTTCGCCCTGGGCGCATCGAGCGCATCCCGCACGTTTCGACGACCTTCGACGGATCGCGCGACCTCACCGTCTATGTGCCGCCCGGCTACGACGAGCGTGACGGCCGGCGCTATCCCGTGCTGTACATGCACGACGGGCAGAATCTCTTCGAGCCCGAGCGCGCGTTCATTCCGGGGCAGCATTGGCGATTGAGTGAAGCCGCGGATGAAGCGATCGCCGCGCGCACCGCGTCGCCGATGATCATCGTCGGAATCGACAACGGCGGCGTTGCGCGAGGCGACGAGTACACGCCGGTGCGCGATCCGAAGTACAACGCCGGCGGCCGCGCAGGCGATCACGCGCGCATGCTGCTCGAAGAGATCAAGCCGCTGATCGACGAGCGCTTTCGCACCGAGCCGGAGAAGAACGGTGTCGGCGGGTCATCGCTCGGTGGTCTGCTCGCGCTGCATCTGGTGCTGCGGCACTCTGACGTCTTCGATCGTGCGGCGGTGATGTCGCCATCGATCTGGTGGGCGGATCGCGCGATTCTTCGCGAGATCGATGACTACGATCGCCGCGCGCGGCCGCGCATCTGGCTCGACGTCGGCGGGCGCGAAGGCGTCGAAACGCTGCGCAACACGCGGCTGGTGCACGAGCGTTTGCTCGCGCGCGGATGGACGAGCCGGACGCTCGGCTATCACGAAGATCGCCGCGGCGATCACAGCGAGCGCGCGTGGGCGCGGCGCGCGCGGCCGATGCTGGAGTTTTTGTTCCCTCCGGCGTAGTTTTCGACGCGGATGTCTGTTCGCGACTCTCTCGATCGTCCGCTGCGTGATCTGCGCATCTCGGTCACCGACCGCTGCAATTTCCGCTGCGTCTACTGCATGCCGAAGGAGGTCTTCGGCCGTGACTTCGCGTTCCTCGACCGCGATCAGCTGCTCACGTTCGAAGAGATCGCGCGCCTCGCGCGCATCTTCGCCCGCCTCGGCACGCACAAGATCCGCCTCACCGGCGGCGAGCCGCTGCTGCGCCGCGACCTCGAGCGCCTTGTCGCGATGCTCGCGCAGATCGAAGGGCTCGATGACATCGCGCTGACGACGAACGGCTCGTTGCTGACGCGAGAGAAGGCGCGCGTGCTTCGCGAGGCGGGTTTGCGTCGCGTGACGATCAGTCTCGACTCGCTCGATGACGCCGTGTTCCGCGCGATGAACGACGTCGACTTTCCGGTGACGCGCGTGCTCGAAGCAATCGACGTGGCGGCCGAAGCCGGATTCGCGCCGATCAAGATCGACGTCGTCGTGAAGCGCGGCATGAACGACGAGGAGATCGTCGCCATCGCGCGCCGCTTCCGCGGCACACCGCACATCGTGCGCTTCATCGAATACATGGACGTCGGCAACACGAACGGCTGGCGCATGGCGGATGTCGTGTCAGGCGCCGAAGTGCGCGACCGCATCGCACGCGAATGGCCGATCGTGCCGGTGGACGCGAGCTACTACGGCGAAGTCGCCGAGCGCTGGCGCTACGCCGACGGCGCAGGCGAGATCGGCATCATCACCTCGGTCACGCAACCGTTCTGCGGCAGTTGCACGCGCGCAAGGTTGTCCGCGAGCGGAGAGTTGTATTTGTGCTTGTTCGCATCCGCCGGCCACGACCTCCGCCGCCTGCTTCGCAGCGGCGCGTCGGACGCGTCGCTCGAGGAAGTGATCGCAACGGTGTGGCGCACACGCGACGATCGCTATTCGGAGATCCGCTCCGCCGAAACGCTCGCGCTTCCGAAAGTGGAGATGTCGCACATCGGCGGATAGGGGACCGCCTGGAAAGGCGGTTGTGGAACGTAGGACATGCTCTCAGCTTGTCCTGCGCGTGCCACGTGCCGGGGAGTGGCGGCTGCGACGAACGCACGATTTCCGCGAGGGCGGGCCGCCTGGAGAGGCGGCCCTACGTTCTCGAACGTAGGACATGCTCTCAGCTTGTCCGGCGTGCCACGTGCGGGGAAGTTGCGGGCCGCGACGAACGCACGATTTCCGCGAGGGCGGGCCGCCTGGAG
>DATKFO010000363.1:0-8284 GCA_035544355.1 Thermoanaerobaculia bacterium | reverse complement strand
CTGAGCATCGGGATCCCAAAAATTCGAACCCGGGATCCATCGGCGGCGTAGTGGAGTGGTTCAGCGCCGGTTTCTGGCTGTAACATCTACGCTGAGTAGACCGCGGGCTACGTCGGCTGCACGCGAGAGTTAGACCGCGGTTTACTCGTAGCGCTTCTCGCCGGACCAATCCTTTTCGCGAGACTTGATGTTGTGGCAGTTCGCGCACAGGCACGAACATTCCGTATCAGTCGTCCGGCCGTCAATGTGGTCGATGTGGAGGGCGCGGACGTCCGCGAAGCCGCAGCGGCAGCATCGATATCGGCTGGTGCGAGCGGCGATCAGAGCCTTGGCGCCATATGTTGATCGTAGGTTTCCGTTCGTCCGCGTGTACAGCCAGCGAAGCAACAGGCGCTCATGCGGCTCCACGAAAAGTTCCGCCATCTTGAGCCGCTCGCGAGGGAGGTTCACCGGACCGCCTGCCAAGTACAGGTATGACAGCGCTGTTCGTAGTGATCCCTGAGCCTCGGGTGGAGCCGCCCTGACGCGGTGGTCGATGTCAGCGGCGTTGTCGAACCTCTCTTCGCGCACAACGAATTTGGAGTCAATCACGATCGCATCCGCGGTCTAACGGCCCAGCGATCAGCTGCGCGAACCGCACGCGCGAGAGTATAAACCTACGCTACTCGTGCGGCGGTTCGCGCAACTGGAGCGCAGAGTTGGGCAGCGTTCCGGTGGGAGTGCTCGCCGCGGTGGGTTCTGTGCTAGTGGCTGCGGCAACAGCAGGACTTAGCCAGGGTTGAAAGCGTGGACGCAGCGCGTGACTTTTACCACCACACCTACAGGAGCGCGAATTTTAGCCAGAGCGCCGTTGCAAACCCGTAGAGCAGATATGTGGAATTCGTTTCTGTTACGACGTAGTGTACCCAAGCCTGCTTTCGCTCTTTCCGTGAGGAGTATTGTCTGAGAAGCAGTATCTTTTCGATCTCTAGAGCTCGATCGCGAAAGCATCTGTAGTTGAACACGACGTCCATATCGACCATCCAAAACAGGATGGCCAGGATAGCTCCCGCAAGCCGCAAGAGTACTGCTGCATCACCGCGTGGCGCCTTTGCTGGATCGACGAGGATCGACAGTAGCCCACCGGTGAGCGCAAGAAACATAACCAGACGAGTCAGACGTGCGTTGCCATAATGCCGCATGTTTGAACAGAGTTCCTGATACTCTTTGAGCAAAGCATCATCGGTTGGTCGCGCAGGTTGTGTCGTAGCGGCCTCCGGAATATCTCTGGTATCTGCCGATCTGAGAGACAATTGCGGTGAGCAAGCGGCCTGATCCAATGGCCCAGTGGTTCCCATATTCTCCTACCTGATATTGCTATTCGGCTTGTTTGCGGCTGCGAGAAGTTCATACTTGCTCGGTCGGCGGCCCGTTCCTGAACTCTTCACTTTGCGAATCGTCATTTTTTGCGCCCAACGGCCGGACGCTCACCGGCGCCGACCGCAACGCGAAAGGTAGCAACCCGGGACTCTAGCGTGCAGTCGGCGTCCAATGCAGCCTCAGAGTTAGCTGGGCCACCACCATGTCGACACACTGTCACGGCCCTTGGGGCACCGCCTTCCGCCCAACCACCAGCTCTTTGACCTCGATTGGAATTGGCCATGTCGTATGGTCTGGAAGCGTCACGTGAGACCCCGAGGGATCGAGATCTTTGTGAATTGATGGTACAAGCGTAATGTTCGGATCCGTGTCGCCCTGTCGCGAGTACCACCCTTTAATGAGTACTACGAGATCAGTCCTCGCGCCTTCGTAAGCTTCGGTGTATCGCCCATAGCCATCCGTCTGCGTCTGCCGGAGCGTGATCATGTAGCGCAGGTACTTGACAAGGAAATCGTTGGTCACACGATAACTTCGGAGATCGCCCCTAGCGGCATCGAGTTCTGTCCGTTGGCGCTCCAACCTGTATGCCGTCATCTGTGAGCCAGCAGTGAAAACGCCAAGTATCAATGCGATGATTGCCGCTAGAAGCCCCCACAACTGAGCGGGCGTGAGCCCGGCAATCAGCTGTCCGAGAGTTAGTTTCGAGGTCTCTGATTTCACCATAGTCTGGAGGATACTCCTCCGGCGGAGGATTGTATTGTGCTTCGTTCGGACGTATCTTCGCGTGAGTGACTGACTGCGCCGGTTGCGGTCGGCCCGTCCTGTGGAATCCGTGACGCGACAGGATAGGCGACGCTCGTCGACGACACGGCAGATTGCTCTGACTCGTTCGCATTGCAATGCATGTGTGGATTGCTGATGAGACGACCGGTTCTCGTTGTCGTTGTGGGATGGCGGACTAATCGTCCGCCGGTTTTTCGCGAGGCGGCGGACTATAAGTCCGCCGTCCGGTTGCCGCACGTTCCTGGGCTTGGAGTGCGTTGAGAGACGCTATTCGACCTCTCCGCGATGCCGCTCGAAAAGCGGCGATTGCGATCGCCGCAGTCCAAATCGACAACTCACCCTTTCACGCAGACGATCTGCCGCAACGTGTGGACGACGTCGACGAGATCGCTCTGCGCGTGCATCACGGCGTCGATCGATTTGTACGCGGCCGGCGTTACGTCGATCACGTCCGCGTCTTTGCGGCACTCGATGCCTTGCGTTGCGCGCACGTGGTCTTCGATCGTGAAGCGGCGCTTTGCTTCGTTCCGCGACATCGCGCGCCCTGCGCCGTGGCTGCAGCTCTCGAAGCTCTCCGGGTTGCCTTTGCCGCGTACGATGAATGACCGCGCGCCCATGCTGCCCGGGATGATTCCGAGATCGTCTTTGCCCGCGCGCACCGCGCCTTTGCGCGTCACGAACACACGCTCGCCGTAGTGCTCTTCGATCGCGACGTAGTTGTGATGGCAGTTCACGACTTCCGCGTCCGCATCGAATGGCGGCAGCAGCGACGACGCGCGTAACGCCGCGAGGATCGCGCTCATCATCAGCTCGCGATTCGTCATCGCGAATTTCTGCGCCCAACTCACCGCCTTCACGTAGTCATTGAAGTGCTCCGTCCCCTCGGGCAGGTATGCGAGGTCCTGGTCGGGCAGGTTGATCATCCAGCGCCGCATGTCCTGCTTCGCGAGCTCGATGAAGAACTGCCCGATGCGATTGCCGACGCCGCGCGAGCCGCTGTGCAGCATGACCCAGACGTTCTCCGCTTCGTCGAGACAGATCTCGATGAAATGGTTGCCGGTGCCGAGCGTGCCGAGGTGGTTGAGATCGTTGCCGCGTCCGAGCTTCGGATGCTTCGCCACGATCTCCGCGTACTTCGGCTCGAGCTGCGTCCATGCTTCGATCGTCGATGCCGGCGTGTCGTGCCATGCACCGCGATCGCCGCGGCCGCCGTTGTCGGTGCGTCCGTGAGGCACGGCCTTCTCGATCGCGGTGCGCAGCGCATGCAGGTCGTCGGGCAGGTCGCGCGCATTCAGCGACGTGCGGACGGCCATCATGCCGCAGCCGATGTCGACGCCGACTGCGGCCGGGATGATCGCCTTCGTCGTCGGGATGACGCTGCCGACCGTCGCGCCCTTGCCGAGGTGGACGTCGGGCATGACGGCGATCCAACGGTAGATGAACGGCAGCGACGCGATGTTGAGGAGCTGCTGCTTCGCAGCGTCTTCGACGGAGACGCCACGCGTCCACGCTTTGATCGGGACACCGTGCTCGGGAGCGAAGACTTCGTAGGTGTTGTCGGGCATGTTTCGGAGTGCGGTGGCAAAGCCACCGCTTTCGTATCCGGATCACAGAGCGGCGGATCTGCCGCCGCACTCCTAAACTACAATACCCCGCTCGATCCAACACACGCAGGAGAGACTTTGGCCCGCTTCCGCGATCTTCCGATTCGCCGCAAGTTGATGACCGGCTTCATGCTGACGAGCCTGGTCGCGCTGATGATCACGATGGGCGGACTTGCGCTTTACGATCGGGCGGCCGTGCGCAACGAAGTGCAGGCGGATGGGCAGGTGGTCACGGGCATCATCGCGGAGAACGCGGCGTCGTCGATCGTGTTCAACGATCCGGAGACCGCGACGCAGACGCTCGCTGCGTTGCGCGCGCAACCCGACGTCATCGCCGCGTACCTATTCGACATCGACGGAAAACTGTTCGCGTCGTATGCAACGCCGAGCGCCGGCGCGGCACCCAAGAGCGTTCCTTCCGACGACACGCGCTTCGAACATGGCATGCTCACGGTCACGCGCGCCGTCATCTTCAATAAGGCGCGCGTCGGAACGGTGCATCTGCGCTCGGGACTGGCCGCGCTCGAAGAACGCCGCAACCAATATCTGAAAATCGCCGCGATCGTGCTCACGATCGCGACCATCGTCGCCCTCGCCTTCTCCGCCGCGTTCCAGCGTGCGATCTCGCGACCGATCCTCGAGCTGCTGCACGTCGAGAAGCGCGTGTCGCGCGAGAAGAACTACGACCTGCGCGCGGAGAAAAAGGCGAACGACGAGATCGGCAATCTCATCGACGGCTTCAACGAAATGCTCGGCGAGATCCGCGCGCGCGACGAAGAGATTTTCGAGCGGCATCGTCAGGAGATGGCGCTCGCACGCTCGATCCAGACGTCGGTGCTGCCGCGGACGTTCGACCTTGCGGGCTTCGACATCTCCGCGATCATGATGCCGGCCGAAGAAGTCGGCGGCGATTTCTACGAGTTCCGTCCGGCGGGTGACGGCGCGTGGATCGGCGTCGGCGACGTCACCGGCCACGGCGTGACGTCGGGCCTGATCATGATGATGTGCCAGTCGATGTTCACGATGCTGCTCGAGAACTCGAACGGCCACACCGGGCCCGCACGCTTCCTCACCCTGCTGAATCGCGCGATGTTCTACAACCTCCGCTCGCGTCTCGACCAGGAGCGCTTCATGACCATGGTCGTGGCGAAGATCGAGCGCGACGGCAACGTGACGTACGCGGGTGCCCACACGGATCTGCTCGTGTACCGCGCCGCGAGCGGCATGGTCGATCGCCTGCCGACCGACGGCCTCTGGCTCGGCCTCTCCGCCGACATCTCGGGCGAAACGCACGAGCAGTCGTTCGTAATGCAGCGCGGCGACGTCGCCCTCTTTCACACCGACGGCGTGACCGAAGCGCGCAACCGCGAAGGCGAATGTTTCGACATGGAACGGCTGACCGCCCAACTCGTCGAGCTCCACGCGAAACCCGCGTCGGAGATCGTGACGACGATCGCGCAAACCGCGTGGAACTGGGCGGGACAGCCGAATGATGATGTGAGTTTGCTGGCAGTGAAACGAGGATGACGATGCAGTGGGCAGTCGGCAGTGAGCAGTGGGCAGAGGAAGATCGAGCCGCTTCTTCTGCCCACTGCCCACTGCCAGCTGCCTACTGCCCGGAGAACGCATGATCACAACCATCACCAACGACTACGTCGAAATGCGCTTCGGTCCGCGCTGGACGTACATCAGCTGCGTCCGCAAGTTCGTGGCGAGCTTCTTCATGATCGGGCTCTCCGACAAGGAACGCGCGGAGCAGATCTCGATGGCCGCATCGGAGCTGCTGGAGAACGCGGTCAAGTACGCGTCGGAAGACGACAGCTACCTGAAGATCTCGATCGCGCGGCAGACGAACGAAGTCGACGTCTGCGTGAAGAACAAGGCGGAGTCGCAGCACATCAACACGCTCCGCCGCGAGCTCGCGCTCATCCACGCCGGCGAGCCCGAACAGGTCTATCTCCGCAAGATGGAAGAGGCGGCGATGACGGAAGGGCAGAGCCGCCTCGGCCTCGCGCGCATCCTTTACGAGGCCAACGCGCGTCTCAAGCTCGACGTCAACGACGGCGAGGTCTCCATCCACGCCATCTTCCCGCTGGAGTAACCGACGATGACGAACGAAGCGCTCGCCCCCCTCACCGCCGAAGGCGTGAAGATCGTGCCGCGATACGACGGCAATACGCTGCACGTCGCCATCTCCGGCGCCATCGAGATGCGCGATCCCGGACAACTGCTGACGCCCTACTGGACGTCGCTCGATGAATATGCGACGCACCACAGCATCCATCGCGTCGAGCTGGACATGCGCGATCTCACGTTCATGAACAGCTCCGGCATCCTTACGCTCGTCCGCTGGATCACGAAAGCGAAAACACACGACGCGCAATCGGCGTACAAGCTCGTGCTGCAATACGATCGCAACGTGACGTGGCAGCGCACGAGCATCCCGACGCTCGCGAAACTGGCACCCGAAGTCGTCGTTCCCGCGGAGATCAATGGGTACTGACCTGACCTTCATCGGCGGCGGATGGACGGGATACGACATCCCGTGCTCCGCGTGCGGCAGCGGCTGTCGAGCGATCGACCGCTTCTGCTCGCAGTGTGGCCAGCCGGATCCGACGGGCCGCTTCGGCGATGACATGCTCACCGCGCCGACGATCATCACGCACGAAGACGAATTCCGCGCCAGCGTCCCCGGCCTCGACATCCTCACGCCCGAGCCCGCGCCCGACAACACGATCGTGCTTGCGGAAGACGACGCGCCGCGCGAGCAAACACGCCCCGGACTGCGCGTGTCGAAAGCGGAGCGCAGCGCGAAGCGCGCGGCGGCCGCGGCGACGCTCGAGCGCATGCTCATTCCCGGCAACGTCTTCGGACGCCGCTATCGCATCCAGCGATTTCTCGGCGCAGGCGCGATGGGCTACGTCTGTTCCGCCGTCGACGATTCGATCGACGAAGTCATCGCGCTGAAAGTTCTCTCCGCGCCGGTGCAGGACGATCCCGACGCGTTCGAGCGCTTCCGCACGGAGCTCAAGCTCGCGCGCAAGATCCGCCATCGCAACGTCGTCCAGAGCTTCGACCTCGGATTCGCCGAAGGCTATCCATACATTTCGATGGAGTACATCGACGCCGACAACCTGCAGAAGCATCTGCAGCGGCGCAAGGTGTTCGAAGAAAAAGCCGCGCTCGCGATCGTGCGCCAGGTGCTCCGCGGCCTCCGCGCCGCCCACGACCTCGGCATCATCCACCGCGACATCAAGCCCGAGAACATCCTGCTCAACAAAGACGAGATGGCGTTCATCACCGACTTCGGCATCGCCACGACCGCCGATCGCGTGAAGCGCCGCGAGATCGCGGGCACGCCCGATTACATGGCGCCCGAGCAGCTCCGCTGCGAGGACGTCTTCCCCGCGACCGATCTCTACGCGTGCGGCATCCTTCTCTATCGCATGGTCACCGGCACGTTGCCGTTCAAAGCGACGACGATGCACGACATGATCGAAGCGCAGCTGCATCAGGCGCCGCGCCCCATCGCCGACGTGGAAGTGTCGGACGCAACGCGCACGCTCATCGACTGGATGCTGCAGAAACGCATCGCCGATCGCCCGCAAAGCGTCGCCGACGTGCTCGACGACATCACCGCCGCCCTGAATCGCGGCCGCTCACGCAGCGCCTCGCAACGCGTGACCGTGCTCGTCGCCGACTCCGATCCGCACACACTCGCCTTCCTGCGCGGCGTGCTCGAAACCGACGGCTACCGCGTCTTCGCAACCACGAACGCGCGCGAAGCAGTGGACGTCGCATTCGAACAAAGCCCCGCGGTGATCGTCCTCGACACCGGCATCCGCGGCGGCTTCGACATGGTCCTCCCCGACGACGACACGACGCCGGGCAGCGTGCCTTTGAGCGGCGCAGATGGGCTGGCGTTCCTGCGCATCATTCGCAGCGACGACAAACTAAGCCGCGTGCCGATCGTCGTCACGAGCGAGCTCGCCGCGCTGCAGAAACCGTACTCGCAATCCGGCGCCGCCGAGTTTCTGCAAAAGCCGCTTGCGCCGGAGAGCGTGACCGCCGCCGTGCGCAGAGCGCACTTGAGCGTGATCGGTTAGTGCGAAGTGCGGCGGAGTTAGAATTCGAAGCGTGAGCCCTTCTCAAACCGGCCTCGATCCCATCATCGAGCTCTACAAGCGCGACGTGGACCGCACGCTGATCCGCGAGAATCTGCGCAAATCGCACGAAGAGCGACTCCTGACGCTTCAACGCATGCAGACCTTCGTCGATGAAGTACGGTCTGCGGGCGAAGAACTTCGGCGCCGGCAATGATCGAGTTTCGATCGCTGCTCGAGAGCCTTCACGAGAACAGAGTTGCATTCGTCATTGTGGGAGGCATCGCTGCGACGCTGCATGGATCCGCGAGACTCACATTCGATCTCGACATCGTTTACGAACGTTCGGGAGAGAACCTCGATCGTCTCGTAGCGGCTCTTGCGCCGTTCAAACCTTATCTCCGAGGCGCACCTGCCGGGCTACCTTTCAAATTC
>DATKFO010000362.1:0-3578 GCA_035544355.1 Thermoanaerobaculia bacterium | reverse complement strand
GACCCGCCGATCCTTGATGGCCGTGGCGCGGGCGGCCTCCTTGAACTTCGCAATCTCCGCCTTGGTTGCAACCGATTTGAGCTTGCCTTTCTCGAATGCACCGAGAACTTCCTGTTCGTACTGATCAATTTTCGGCATCGGATTCACCTGCCTTCAAGTAGTTCCGCGTAGCCTTGCGACTAACCAACCGTGTGCCTTTTGTCATCACTCCGATGCTCGGACTCCTCCGCCAGCTCCGGCCACACGCTCTCGATTCCGAGCGTCTTCCCATCCACGGTGCACGCCAAACTTCCCTTCTTCAACTGCACTTCGATGGGGTCGCCCACCTTCACCTGGCCCGAATCCATGATCGGCTTGCGCTTCTTTTTCGTTCGCGAGAAGGCGATTGCGTAGCCGCGCGATAGCACTGACAGCGGCGAGACCGCGTTGAGCGTCGCGACGGTCGATTGGAGTTTCTGGCGATCGCGCGCGATGCGTTGCGGGTAGCGTGCGAGGGGTGCGTCGCAGGCGGTGAGACGTCGGCGGAGTAATTTCGCGCGGGCGTCGAGCAAGCGAAAAAGCGCGACGCGGCGGCGCTCGAGGCGGTCGCGCTGGATGGCGATGCGGCGCGGGACGATGCCGAGCTTGTCGGATGACATCAGGTGGCGCAGCTCGTGGCGATAGTGGCGCACGCGCGTGAGCACGATGTTCTGCACGCGCGAGGTCATGTGATCGATGTGGTTACAGATCTCGCTCTTTGCTCTCACGACGATCTCCGCGGCGGCGGACGGCGTCGCGGCGCGCACGTCAGCGACGAAATCGCAGATCGTGAAATCGGTCTCGTGTCCGACGCCGGAGATCGTCGGGATCGTGCACGCCGCGACCGCGCGCGCGACGACCTCCTCGTTGAACGACCAGAGATCTTCGAGCGAGCCGCCGCCGCGTACGATCAATACGACGTCGTGCAGATGCCAGCGCGACAGATGGCGCAGCGCGGTGGCGATCTCGCGTCCCGCCTGCGCGCCTTGCACGCGCACGGGATAAATCTGCAGCGAGAGTCCGTCGAAGCGGCGGCCGAGGACGTTGAGGATGTCGCGCACTGCGGCTCCGGTGGGACTCGTGACGACCGCGATGCGCTGCGGCAGCATCGGGATCGGCTTCTTGCGATCGGCGTCGAAGAGTCCTTCTTCGGCGAGACGTTTCTTCAGTTGCTCGAATGCGAGCTGCAGCGCGCCGAGGCCTGCGGGCTCTGCGATGGCGGCATTGAGTTGGAGCTCGCCTTTCTGTTCGTAGATCGTGAGGCGTCCGCGCACGACGAGCTTCAGGCCGTTTTCGATGCGGAAGCGCAGGAAGCGTGCGCTCGTCGCGAACATCACGATGCGCATCTGGGCGCGCGCGTCTTTCAGCGAGAAGTACATGTGTCCCGCCGACGAGCGCGTGAAGTTCGTGACTTCGCCTTCGACGGAGATGTCGTTGTAGCGATAGAGATCGAGATTGAGCTGCCGGACCAGTTCGCTGACTTGATAAACGCGCTCAGCCATGTCGCACCGGAGTGTAGCGTCTGGGCCCGTCCTTTGCTCCGCAGCGCGAACGAAAGGACTCTCTATGAAAGCAGCATTCACACTCCTCGCAGCAGTGCTCCTCGTCGTCGGATGCTCGTCGACGACAAAGACGACCACCGAGACAACGGATGATTACGGACAGGTCCGCACGGAGACGCAGACGACGGAAGTCACCACACCCGCCGTGGTCTCCGGCCCCGCGGCGACCGACAGCGACGGCAACGTCTACACGAGCAGCTCGTCGGGCGGCGCCGGAAACCTCAGCGCGACCGGCATGAACACGAACGTCAACACCACGCCGCAGACGTCCTCGTCGACCGTGCAGGTGTCGGAGATGACCCCGCCGGCCGAGCCGGTGACGACGACCGTCGATCAGACGATCACCACGACGCCCGCGGTGACGACGGAAACGACGACGACCACGACGGAGACGACGACCTTGCAGGAGCCGATGACGTCATCGACGCAGACGACGGAGACGACGACGGAGTCGACGACGCGGGAGAGGCTGCGGAAGGATTGATGTTTAGGAGTGCGGTGGCAACCAAGCCACCGCTTTCTTATCCGGATCACAAAGCGGCGACTACGACGTCGCCGCACTCCTAGACTTCTGTCAACGGCCCCTCCGCACGCCCTTCGATGAATTGGCGCACGATCGGGTTCTGCGACGCTTGAAATCGATCGGGTGTTCCTTCTTCGATGATGTGGCCTTCGTGGAGCATTGCGACGCGGTCGGCGATCTTGAAGGCGACTTTCATGTCGTGCGTGATCGTGACGGTCGTGGTGCCGAGCTTCTGATCCATTTCGCGGATGAGCTCCGCCATGACGTCGCTGATCACGGGGTCGAGACCGGTCGTCGGTTCGTCGAAGAGCAGAATCTGCGGCTTGAGTGAAATTGCGCGTGCGAAGCCGACGCGGCGGCGCATGCCTCCCGACAATTCCGACGGGCGCTTGTCTTCCACGTTGTGCAGGTGCACGTCGTCGAGACATTCCTCCACGCGCGCGGCGATTTCTTTCTCCGTCATCTTGGTGTGGCGGCGCAGCGGGAAGGCGATGTTCTCGAACACCGACATCGAGTCGAACAGCGCGCCTTCCTGAAAGGCCATGCCGAAGCGGCGGCGGAATTGATTGAGCTCGATCCGTTTCATGCAGCAGAGATCCTGGCCGTCGACGAAGACGTGGCCGCGATCGGGCTGCAGCAATCCGATGATGTGCTTGAGCGTGACGCTCTTGCCGGTGCCGGAGCCGCCGACGATCACGACGGTTTCGCCGCGATTGATATCGATCGACATGTCCTTGAGGACCTGGCGTCCGTCGAACGACTTCCAGATGCTCCGCAGAGAGATGACATTCATGTTTGATGAGAAAACGAACGCGGAACACGGAACACGGAACACGGAACGATTCGCCGCGGATCGTTCATCGTCGCAGTTTGTTCCGTGTTCATCGTTCCGTGTTCCGCGTTCAAAACAAGAGTTTCGTCAGAAAGAAATCGGTCAGAAGAATGATCAGCGACGCGCTCACCACCGCATTCGTCGTCGCGCGGCCAACGCCTTCCGCACCGCCGCTGGTGTAGAAACCGCGCACGCAACCGGTGAGCGTGAGAATCAACCCGAACACCGCGGCCTTGATCACGCCGCTCCAGATGTCGTTCATCTGCAGAAATTGATACGTGTTCGACATGTAGATGACCGGGTTCGCGCGCATCAGCTTCACGGCGACGATGTAGCCGCCGTAGATGCCCAGCGCGTCGCCAAGGATCACGAGGAACGGCAGCATCACGATGCCGGCGATCACGCGCGGCACGAACAGGTACTGGACAGGATCCGTCGCGAGTGCTTTCAGCGCGTCGAGCTGCTCGGTCACTCGCATCGTGCCGATCTCCGCGGCCATCGACGAGCCGACGCGTCCCGTCACCATCAGACCGACGAGCACGGGCGAGAGCTCGCGCAGCATCGCCAGCGCGACGACGCTGCCGACGAAATTCTCGGCGTGCACGCGCTGAAATCCGATGTACGTCTGCAGGCCGAGCACCAT
>DATKFO010000361.1:0-5496 GCA_035544355.1 Thermoanaerobaculia bacterium | reverse complement strand
GCGCTGCTGATCGGCCTCGGCCTTCTTGATGGCCGATTCGCGCAGCGCTTCGGCGCGTTTGATGGCCGTGTCGCGCTCCGCCTCCGCGGCGGCGATGTCGGCCATCATCTTGATGCGGGCGATGTCCGGGCGTCCCATGTTCGTGATGTAGTCGTTGCCGTCCTTCACCTCTTTGATGGTGAACGAAACGACTTCGAGTCCCATCTTGTCCATGTCGTCCGCGCACGTGGCGCGCATGCGGTCGACGACCATCTCCGGCTGCTTGACGATCTCTTCGACCGTCAGCTGGCCGATGATGCCGCGCAGGTGACCTTCCATGACGAGGCGGATGAGTCCTTCACGCTGCGGCGGCGTTTTCGACAGGAACTGCTCGGCCGCGGTGAGGATCGATTCCTGATCGCTCTTCACTTTGATCTGCGCGACCGCTTCCACGGTCACGGCGACGCCCTGCTTCGTGTAGAGGTCCTGCTTCGGCGCGACGTCGAACGACATCAGCTCGAGCGGCAGCGTCTTGTAGCTGTGGATCATCGGGAAGATGACCGTGCCGCCGCCTTTGATCACGCGCGTGCCGCCGACGCCGTACACGATGAACGCTTCGTTCGGTCCGACTTTCCGATACATCTGGGCAATGAAGCCGAGAAGCATCAGCGTGCCGATGACGATGCCTCCGACGACGACAACCGTGGACATGGTGAACATTGAGTTATCCCTCCTGAAGGCTCTGCGGCGATGCCGCGAGCTCGTCCCACGTGGCTACGTAGGCGATTCCTTTTTCATATCTCGTGACGATGACTTCGGCGCCTTTGACGATGGCGCTGCCGCTGTCGCTCCGCGCGCCCGCGACGTGGCGCGTACCTTGATGCGTGTAGACGATCTCGCCGGTGCCGTCATGCTCGCGGATCGGGATCGTGACCTTGGCGATGACGCCCGTCATCGTCAGCGACTCCGCGACGTTCTCGCGCCGCACGAGCGTCGAGATCACGCGATTGATCAGCGAGCCGCCGAGAAATCCGATGATGGCCGCGCCCGCAGTCGTGATCAGATTCGACCACGGCACGAATCGCTGCAGCAGCAAGCCGCCGCCGCCGAACCAGACGAGAAACGCGGTCATCGCGGCGAGGTTGAATGACGAAACTTTCGCGCGATGGGCGCCTTTCATTCCTTTCGGCAAGTGGATGTGGCCGTGACCACCATGTCCGCCGCCGTGGTGAAAGAAGTTGTCGAGAATCGTGATGTGCTGAAATCCGGAGACGAACGACAGCACGCTCAAAGCGAGTCCCACCAGGAAACAAACGACGAAGAGGGAAGTCATCAAAGTTCCTCAGGCATTCGCGCTGCGGCGCTTTCGCTTGTGCTGCTGCGCGGGCGAGATCTCGTCGATCAGCCGCTCGATGAGCGCCTTGTTCTCGACGATGGATCCGAACAGCACGAGGCAGTCGCGCGAGTTCTCGTGCTTCGCGATCTTCAGCAGCGCCCCGCTGAGCGCCGGATCTTCGGCGAATTCCTCCGAGCCTTCGATGAGCCAGCAGTCGAGACGATCGTCCATCGCGTGCCGCGGCTTGATCGGCATCGTCGCGTGTTGCGGATCGTCGACCAGATAGCCGGGATGCACTCCGAAGAAGCGAGCGAGTAACAGCCGCGACGTGCTGGTGAGGTGCGGCCGCGCACCGCTCTCGAGCTGCGAGAGGTACGACTGGCTGATCCTCCCCCCGAGCTCCCGAATCCCCAACGAAACCTCGGACTGCGTGAGCTCGCGCGCCAATCCGCGCGCAACGCCAGCCAGCAGCCGAAGCTTGGCAAGTTTCTGTCCGAGTGTCATTGCAATTAGCAATATATTGCCGATTGCGATAAAGTCAAGACCCGCGAGTCGCTTTTTGGAGTGCGGTGACCGCAGTCACCGCTTTTGCACACTTCGGGCGAAAACTGTCCAATAGCGGCGACTGCGGTCGCCGCACTCCATACGACTCGCGCCGACCTAACCTTCGGTCGAGTTTTCTGAGGCGCAACCTCAAGCGTTGACCGCGACGACGACGAGTGTGAGATCGTCCTCGAGCTCCGCGCCGCTGAACGCGAACACGGCGTCGACGATCGTGCGCTGCAGCGTCGCGGCGTCCTGATCGCGATTCGCGACGATCAGCTCCTCGAGACGCTCTTCCTCGAACATCTCGCCGCCGCGCGCACGCGCTTCCGACGCGCCGTCGGTGAAGAGGACGAGGCGATCGCCCGTTTGCAGCGCGACTTCGCCTTCCTCGTACGGTTCGCGGAACACGCGGGAAAACACGGGGCCGCCGGTCGTCATGCGCTCGACGGTTCCGTCTGCGCCCACGAGCAGCGGCGCGTTGTGTCCCGCGTTGCACCAGCGAATCCGCCGCGTCGCGGTGTCGAGCGTGCAGAAGAAAAACGTGACGAAGCGGCCACCGGTGAGACTGGAGACCACGACGCGGCGCACGCGCTCGCACAAATCGCGCGGCGCGACGTTCTCGAATGCCGACGCGCGCACCGCCGCCTGCAATCCCGACATCAGCAGCGCCGCGGACATCCCTTTGCCCGCGACGTCGCCGATGCAAACCGCGAGCTGCGTCGGCGCGAGCTCGAGGACATCGTAGTAATCGCCGCCGACTGCACGCGCCGGTTGCCAGATGCCGGAGACGTCGAGTCCTGCAACGCGCGGCGTCGCGCGCGGCAACAGCGTTTGCTGCATCGTGCGCGCTTGCTCGAACTCTCCTTCTTCGCGCTGCAGGCGAATGCGCTCGATCGCGACCGCGATCTGATCGGCCACCGCGCGCACGAACGCGATGTCTTCGTCTTCGAAGTCGCGATCGGTGAGCTTTCCGCCAAACGAGATGAAGCCGTGCCTGTTGGACTGCGTGCGCATCGGAATCACGAGCACGCTGCCGATGCGCTTGAGCGCCGGCGAGGCGATATCGGGAATCGCGTTCGCTGGAACGCGCAGCGAGCCGACGATCGAATCGGGTACGCCGATTTTCTCCGCGGCGACGTACTCGTCATGGCGGCGCACAAAGAACACGACGGACCGGTTCTGCAACGCCTGCTGCAATTTCTCCGCGGCCATGAACAGCAGCGAGCCGGTGTCACTCGCATTCATCGCGTCGGTGGAAATCGCGCGCAGCGCATCGGGATATTGATAGCGATGGCGGAACAGATTGCGATCGACGAGTGTCTGCAGCCGGTCGCGCAGCGGGAAGAACACGAGCGCGACGACGACCGTCGACGCGATCACCATCGCGGTGCTCTTCACGCCCGCGAATGAAACGAGCAGCGTGCCGGCGCCGCCGACGAGCACGATGTAGATGACGATGATCGCGCCGCTGAGAAATGCGTACGACACCGTCTTCCGGATGATCACGTCGATGTTCATCAGGCGGTGCTTGAGGATCGCGAACGCAAACGAGATCGGAATCAGCAGCGACGTCACGCGCGGCAGCTGCCCGACGAGCTCCATCACCGGCATCCAGCGCTCGATGACGCCCGCTTCGAGCGTGCCGACGGTGGTGAAGAGCACCGATGCGGCGAAGCAGAGGATCTTGATCGCGAGCGCGACGAACGTTCCCCACAGCGGCCACTTCACCTGGCGCTTTTCTTCGACGCCGGCATCGCGATAACTGCGGAACAGAACGATGCACGTGAGGATCGGATACGAGATCAGGATCAGCAGCATCGCGAGAATCGCGAATGCGACCGTGAGCAGCGCGGCGATCATGAAATGCGCCGCGCGAAGCACGAGGAACAGCGTTTCGAGCGCGGCGATGATCGCGTAGAGCGTCTGGATCGGCCGCGTCGCAAATGCGCGCGCGGTGCCTTCGACGCGCCCGCGATATGCGACGCGCAGCGCGACGACGAGTCCCGACATCGCGACCGCGAACGCAACCGGCCCGAGCTGCCGCAGATGCGCTTCGGGATTCTTCGTGACCATCTGCATGATCGCCGCGACGGTCGCGATGAACAGCACGCCGAAGTACATCAGCGCGTAGATCCAGCGAATCACGTGCGGGCGTTCGCCGACGATCGGGCGCTCTTTCGGAAACACGAGCGCGAGATGCAGCGTGAGCGGCAAGCCCGCGACCGCGAGGATCGCGTAGATCGCCATCGGGATGAAGTACGTCGGTTCGAAGAGAATGCCGCGCGTGCCGGAGCCGTCGAACGTGAGCGCTGCACCCGTGAGGATCGTCACCGCCGCCACGACACTCATCGCGTTGAACACGATCGCGCGGCGATCGTCCGGCTTGCGCAGGAAGATCATCAGGCCGATCGCGACGTACACCGCGCCGACGACGAGCGACAGTGCGAACATCAGTGCGTACAGCCAGTTCGCGTACGGCGACGCGATCCGCATGCGGAACGTCAGCGGTTTGTTGTCGCGCAGAACGTCGTAGACGATCAGATCGCCGGTGTGCGATTTTGCGTCGAGCTGCTGCAGTGCAGCCGTGTTGCGGAACGGGATTCCGTTGATCGCGACGATGACGTCTTCCGCGTGCACGCCGGCGATCTGCGCGGGACTACGCGGCATTGCCACGCCGATGCGGCCGGGAGTGAGGAGACGCGTGAGCGTTTTGCTGTGCGTGACTTTCGGCGGTGGCTTTTGCGTCGCGGGCTGCGCGGCGACGCCGAGCCAGCCGATGCGATGCCAGTGCATCGCGCGCTGCACGCCGAATCCGAGGGAGCCGGCGATCAGCGCCGCGGTGATGGCGATCGTCGCCGCGACTCGGTTCGATGTGGTCATGTCACTCGCGCGATCCGCGCCGGTTCACGATCGACATGAACTCCTGGCGCGTGCGCTCGTCGTTGAGGAACTCGCCGCGAAGCACGTTCGTCTCCATGAACGACGACTCCTGCTCCACGCCGCGCATCACCATGCACAGATGCACGCCGCCCATCCACACCGCGATCCCGCGCGGCTCGAGGATCTTCTGGATCGTGTCCGCAACGTCGTGCGCGAGATGCTCTTGCGACTGCAGCCGGCGCATGTGCACTTCGACGATGCGCGGAATCTTCGACGCGCCGATGATCCACTCTTCCGGGATGTAGCCGACGATGAAGTGTCCGAAGAACGGGAGGATGTGATGCGCGCAAAGCGTCTTGTACGTCCCGCCGATCACGACGAGGTTCTGGCAGTTCTCATCCGTGCGCGAGCACGCGCGGCGAAACAGCGTCGTCAGCTTGCGCGTGTCAGTGAAGTCGTACCCGCTCGTCATCGTCACGAGCGAATCCGCCCAGCGCCGCGGCGTATCGCGCAGGTTCTCGTCGTCGAGATCGGCGTGCAGCAGCTGCAGCGCCTCGCGAAGATGATGCTGCAGCTTCTCGCGATCGACCGACGGACGCGGACCGGTGAGCAGCCCGCGATCATTGATCAGCGCATCGAGCTCGGTTGCGAGGAGATCCGTGGGAGTTCCGTTGCTCATGAGGCGTGGAAGTTTACGTCTAGTCTGGTTACGGGTTACCGGTCCGCAGTTACCAGAGGCTACCGTTCCTCCGGTA
>DATKFO010000360.1:0-2575 GCA_035544355.1 Thermoanaerobaculia bacterium | reverse complement strand
GTTCCGAATCGGCGCGGGCGGGTCGTGCAGAATCTTGTGCAGCGTGTCGACGAACGACTCCGCTTCGAACGGACGCTGATGCGAGATGACTTCGTAGAGGATGCAGCCGAACGAGAAGATGTCCGTACGCTGATCGAGCGGCTTGCCTTCGATCTGTTCCGGCGACATGTAGCCGGGCGTTCCGATCAATTCGCCGACGTGCGTGAGTGCGCGCAGCGTCGGTGAGTCGGCGCCGATCGGATTCCAGCCGCCGGTCGGATCGACGAGTTTCGCCAAGCCGAAGTCGACAATTTTCGCGTACCCCTCGGTCGCAACGAGGATGTTGTCCGGTTTCAGATCGCGATGAATGATTCCGGCGGCGTGTGCTTTGCCGAGGCCTTCTGCGACTTGCTCGAGGACTTCGATGGCGCGGCGCATCGACATCGATTGCACCGCTTCGCGCAACGTCTTCCCTTCGACGTACTCCATCGCGATGTAGTGCACTTCGGTGCGGCGCGGCTTGCGCGTGCCCGCAATCGGCTGCACGTTCGCGGTGGGCCGCGCGTGTCCGACTTCGTGCACCGTGACGATGTGCGGATGACTGAGTGCGGATGCGGCACGCGCTTCCTGTGCGAACCGCTGCACGCGCTCGCGATCGTTCACGAGCACCGTCGGAAGAACCTTCAGCGCGACGCTGCGATCGAGAACGCGATCATGTGCGCGGTACACATCGCCCATCGCGCCGGAGCCGATGAGCGTGTCGATGCGATAGCGCGCGATCGTGGTGCCTGCGGGGAACGGCTCGCCGCGCGCAGCTCCACCCGGTGACTGCCCGGCGGAGCGCTGCATTTCGATCGAGCCCATGACACTCGGAACCTCGGCGAAAGGTATACGCGGAACCCGCCGTAAAAAAGTGAGCGCTCGGTTACGTATGGTGAAAAACCAGTGACCGAGCGCGAGCGACGTGTGACGCGTCACGGAATGTGCGTTGCGCTGCGCAGCTTTGACGAGATGCGCTACGATTTTCCGCGCGACGCACGTCCCCGTAGCTCAGTCGGATAGAGCAACAGCCTTCTAAGCTGTGGGTCGCAGGTTCGATTCCTGCCGGGGACGCCAATCACGCCAGCCGCACTTCCCTCACATTGGGCACCTGTTGCATCGATGCGCGATCGCGCAGCTCGACGGCGATCTCCGCTCCGGGCTCGCGGAACCAGTAGCGGCGGCCGGTGACGCGGCCGATGACGGTCAAGGTCGTACGGCCGTCGTAGCGAAAGATCGCGACGGATGCGGCGACGGGCTCGGGGCGCGCGACGCTCGTGCGCGACGGCGACGGCGTGCGCGACGGCGCGGGCATGGTGTAGCCGTGAGTGCGATTACCTCCGCAGCAGGACATCGGGGTTCTCCTTTTCTTCTTCGAAGTACGGCGGTGCGGTGTCGCGCGTCGTGACGCGCTCGAGCAGAATCGCGCCGCCGGAAATTGCGGGGATGAGAAAGATGAGGACGCGCCATTCGCGCGTGAGCAGCAGCGCGAACGCAGTCGCCATCCAAACGCTGAAGCAGAGGAAGCAGCCGAAGAGACGCTCGAGATGCAGCTTCGTCGCGAGTGCGCGCAAGCGCCGGAACAAGTCCCACGGGCCGTCTTCGACCACGACGAGATGCGTTACGCGCCAGACGGCGAGGATCGCCAGCGTGAGTTGAAATGGGTTCATGACGTTCTTTCAAAGTGAGGCCCGCCGCTCGGAATCGGCGGGCCTCGTCGAAGCGAATCAACTCATGTGCGCTCGATGGTGAAGGTGTAGTGACTCTCGTTCGCGTGCGCCCGGTCGTGCGAACAACTCACGACCGTCCGTTTCCATGCACGCAACCGCAAGCGGTACGCGCACGAATCGGGGAACGCCAGGCCTGCGTGTGAGTAGTGACGCGAGAAATGGAAACGTTTCAGATTTGGTGGGCGGTGGGCGGGCCTTTCTGCCCACCGCCCACTGCTCACTGCCAACTGCCCACCGTTTCTACGAGCCGGAGTAGAGAACGAACGGGGCCCAGTAGCGCGCGAGGTGGCGGATGTCGTTGGATTTCAGAAGCGAGAGCTTCGCGGCGCGCAGCGCGACGGCGGGATCACGGCCCGCACGGATCTCGGCGTACATGCGATCCATCAGTTGCTTCGTCGCGTCGTCGTTGACTTCCCACAGCGCGGCGATCACCTGGTCTGCTCCGGCGCGCAGAAAGGCCCACGCGAGCCCGACGAGCCCTTCGCCGGCGTACGCGCGCATGCCCGCGCCGTGACAACTCGAGATCGTGACGAGGCGGGCGCTTAGTTGGTGCTCGATGATGTCGCGCGCGTAGAGTTTGTAGTCGTCGCCTTCGCGCGCGAGGATGATCGCGGAATCGAGCGGCTTCTCGACCGTTGCGACGCCGTGCGCCGCGAAGTGGATGAAATCGTATGTGCCGGGCGATGCCTTCGCGTACGCTGACGGCGTTGCGCGGGCGCCGACGAGCTTTTTCGAATCGGGGAAACGCGCCGCGATCGCATTGAGCTCCGCGCCTGCTTTCGCAAGCCGCGGAAACGCAGAATCTACCTGGGGCACATCACCGACGA
>DATKFO010000359.1:0-3844 GCA_035544355.1 Thermoanaerobaculia bacterium | reverse complement strand
ATGCTTCGGTGAACGAATCACTGGGCTGATACCAATCGAAACTGCCGAAGTAATCGCGCAGCTCTTTGTCCTTGAATGTGCGTCCGCGACGCGCATAGATCTCGTTCCGCAGCCGCCGCAAATCCTCGGTGAACAATCCTTCGAGCATCGCGGTCTTGATCGGCGCAGTGCTCAGCGCATCGTGCAACTCGCGCTCGCGCGCCGTGATGATCGCGACGTTGCTCTTCTGCACAGGCGTCAGCATGTCGTCGCGAAAGTTGTCTGTCGGCTCGTACCAGCTGTAGCCGACGAACTCGTACGCGAGCCACACGGTCTTGAACGAACGACCGCGACGCGCGTAGATCTCGTTGCGAAGCAGACGAAGCTCGTGGAGACCGACGCCGTCGAGCATCGCCGGCGTGATCGGCTTCGTCATGTACGGTCCAAGGTCGCCCGGCAGCAACACGACTTTGCGCTGACGCCGGATCGCCGACTCGATGACCTCCATGTTCTTGCGTTCCGTCGCCGTGAGCGTTTTCGGGTCGTAGTCCGAATTCGGTTCGTACCAATAGCGCGCGGAGAAGTAGTGCTGCAGCGTCGGCGCATCGCCGAAGTACTTTCCGTGAATCGCTTCGACCTCGGCGAGCAGCACGCGCAGTTCGGGACCGCTGTGCTCTCCGAGCGCGGACTCCGTGAGCGCGCGCGATTTCCACCAGCGCATGTCGCCCGGCTCGACGTTCGCGTGGCGGCTCGCCTCCGCGTGGCGAATGACATCGAGGTTGTGATGCTCGATTTCGCTCAGCGCGCTGTTGTCGTACTCGCTGTCCGGCTTGTACCAACTCTGCGCGCGCAGATAGCGATCGATATCGCGATCCGTTCCGAATACGCGTCCATGCCGCCCGAACACGATGCCGCGCATCAGTCGCAACTCGTCGAGTGAACGAGTGGTGACATCTGCGTCACTCAACCGCTGATTCGCGTAATCGAACGTCTCCCATCGTTGAGCCGCAAAAAGCGGCGCTGCACAGAGGAGAAGGAGTAGAACGAGCTTGCGCATCAGCTCAGCTTAGAGGATTCATGATGGTTTTTCTTCTCGCACTGCTTCTCGCACAGGTCGGAACCTCCGAAGTCGTCACCGTGCGCCGCGTGAACGTCAATGCGCGCATCGTCGATCCGTACGGAAAACCGATCCTCGGCCTCAAGCCAGCCGATTTCGACGTGATCTTCGGCGACGAGCACGCGCAGGTCGTGTCGGTGACGTGGGTGCCCGAGACCGCGGCCGGCCGCGCGATGGTGCGCGCGCCCGAATTCGATTACACCGTTCTCGACGCCATCGCGCAGAGCGGCGGTGCGTTCGAGGATGAAGGACGCCTGTTCGTTTTTCTCTTCCAAAAAGACCTCGCACTCGAAGGGTCGCGCATCGGCGGACAACTCCACTTCCTGCCATACGTCGAGAAGATCGTGAACGAGCTGCCGGAGAACGATCGCGTCGCCATCTTCTCGTTCGATTCGCATCTTCGCTTCCGTCTCGACTTCACGCGCAACAAGAGCGAAGTGCGCGCGGAGCTCAAGCGCGTGTTCCTTCGCGCAGAACCTCTGTCGCCACCGTCCGTCGAGGAACCGTCTCTCGCGCTGTGCCTCGATCGCAAGGCGATGTTTCATGCCGCGACGATGGAGCAGGCACTGCTCGTTCTCGCGCGAGCACTCGAAGACACCGGCCGCGAGCCTCAGGTCATCATCTTCGGCCACGGCTTCGGCGACAACCTGGGCCAGGCCTTCACGGTCGCCCGAGAATGGGACACCGCGCGAAAAATCATGGTGGACTCGGGCGTCACGGTGAATTCGATCTACACGAACCTGAATGCGGGCCGGCTCATGAACGGACTCGTGCGCGCGTCGACCGAGACGGGCGGTTTCTTCAAATCCGCCGTGAGCTTTCCGCAGCAGGCGGTCGATCGCGTTTCGAAAGGCGAGCTTGCAGGCCACTACGAATTGGAACTGCGTCCCCCCGACGACCTCGGCACCGGCAATTTCGACATCGAGCTGCGTGTGCCGAAACAGCAGTTCGTCTACCGCGCAACCGTGACGATCACGGAGTGAGGGCGCCTACGCGAAGAGCTCGCGAAGCGGGAGCGTCCAGCCGGGAACGACTTCACCGCCGTCAAGGGAGTCATCAATGGTGAGCTTTCGCTCGGCTTCGCGAGTGCGCATCCAGGCGATCTCTTGCTCGTAGTCGATGACGATTACAAGCTCGGTTCCCGCTTTCAGATATTCACGAACCTTGTTATTCACTTCGCTCAAGCGGTCACTCGGTGAGAGAACTTCGATCGCGAGATCAGGGGGACCGTCAAAAAACGTGCGTGTCTTCACGACACGTTCCTTCCGAACAAACGGAACGTCGGGGCAACGGATCGTGTCGGGATGTCTGCTGATCAGGAAGCCTGTATCGGAGTTGTAGAGGCGACCCAGCCCGCGTTCCACCACGAAATTGCCAAGGTGCCGGACAAGGAAGTCGATGATCAATCCGTGTTCTGCATTGGCAGGTGCCATCGTCCTTAACTCTCCCCGCACCAGCTCGTGCCGCATGCCGTCATCGGGCCGCTGCAGCAGCTCCTCCGCGGTCATCGATGTCGTGACGGTCATGGCACCCTCAGTTCGTCAGCGCCGCATCCAATCGCGGAACGAGGAGCACTTCGTTCCCGTGCATGGTGAAGTCGATGCGGTCGGGGACGGTGTCCTTGTTGCGGATCATGAACTCCGAGAGCTCGTCTTCGATGTAGCGCTGGATGGCGCGGCGCAGTGGGCGCGCGCCGGAGTTGGTCTCTTCCTTCGCCTTGCCGAGGAGCCATTCGATCACGCTGTTGTCGACTGCGATCTGTACGTTCTTCGGCAGGATCGCGATGTTCACGTCGTCGATCAGCAGCTTGCAGATCGCACGCAGCTCGCCGTCGGTGAGCGGATTGAAGATGATGACTTCGTCGATGCGGTTGATGAACTCGGGAGAGAACTCGCGCTTCAGCTCCGTGTGGATGAGCTGCTCGGCGGACTTCTGATCGGCTTCACCGCCTTTTTCGCGGAAGCCCATGTGCCCCTTCGTCGCGAGATAACGCGTGCCGAGGTTGCTGGTCATGATGATCAGCGTGTTGCGGAAGTCGACCTGATTGCCGAGCGAGTCGGTGAGGATGCCGTCTTCGAGAATCTGCAGCAGGATGTTCGCGATGTCGGGATGTGCTTTCTCGATCTCGTCGAGCAGCACGACGGAGTACGGATTGCGGCGCACGCGCTCGGTGAGCTGTCCGCCTTCTTCGTGTCCGACGTAGCCCGGGGGCGAGCCGATGAGCTTCGAGACCGCGTGCTTCTCCATGTACTCGGACATGTCGAAGCGGATGAGATGCTTCTGCGATCCGAACAGGAACTCCGCGAGCCGTCGCGCCACTTCGGTTTTTCCGACGCCGGACGAGCCGAGGAAGATGAAGGAGCCCATCGGGCGATTTGGTGAGGCGACGCCGAGGCGCGAGCGGCGGATCGCGCGCGAGATTGCGGTGATCGCCTTGTCCTGACCGACGATGCGCCGCATCAGGATCTCTTCCATGTTGATGAGCTTTGCCGCTTCGTCGGCTTCGATCGACGTCACCGGGATGTCGGTCCAGGAGCTGATGATCTCTTCGACGTCGCGCTGCGTGACTTCCATGAACTCGTCGCCGACGGTTTCGCGCTCGGCTTTGAAGCGCTCGATCTCTTCTTTCAATTCGATCTCGCGCTCGCGGAGGAAGACAGCTTTCTCGAAGTCTTTGTCCGAGATCGCCTTCTTCATTTCCTTGACGATCGATCGGATCTCCGCTTCGAGTCTGCGCAGGTTCTGCGT
>DATKFO010000358.1:0-4562 GCA_035544355.1 Thermoanaerobaculia bacterium | reverse complement strand
GATGACTCCACACGTCGTTGAACGCGCGCGTGTCCGCGGCCGTCGGCGTGCCGCGCCACGCGGAGATCGCGTGCAGCAGCCACGTCGCGTCGTGCCAGCGACTCTCATGCTTCGGCAGTTGGTCCTCGAGCCACGCGACTGCGCGATTGATCTCGTCCGTCTTCACGCGCAGTCCCGCATCGCGCGCGATCGAGAAGCCCCACACGACGTACGCGGTCATGAACGGATCGCTGTCGCCCTGCTTCCACCATCCCCAGCCGCCGTCGCCGTGCTGGAAGTCGTACAAACGCGCCATCGATTGCGCGGTGACGTCGTCTAGCTTCTTGCGATCGATGCGCTGGCCGATGTCGAGACCGTTCTTCGACAACGTGCGCGCGACGATCGCCGCGGGGAGGAAGCGGCTCATCGTCTGCTCGGTGCAGCCATACGGATAGTTGATGAGATACGGCAGCGTGTCGACCATCGTGACCGCAAGACTCGGCGCGAT
This sequence comes from Thermoanaerobaculia bacterium, assembly GCA_035544355.1. Lineage (GTDB taxonomy): Bacteria > Acidobacteriota > Thermoanaerobaculia > Gp7-AA8 > Gp7-AA8 > DATKFO01. The sequence continues at coordinate 4,075 of DATKFO010000358.1, read as the reverse complement.
CTGCACGGTGAGCTGCGTGTCGCGACGCGCAGGCAGATCGAGCTTGATGATCGCTTCGTCGCTGCGCAGCTTGCCCGAGCGCGCGAGCAGTTTGTCGACGCCGTGGTCGTAGACGACGAACGTCTTCTCCATCGCATCGCCGCGCGTCGCGCTGCGTCCCGTGACGCGCAGCTTCGCGTTACCCGCGTGCTCTGCGAGCACGGTCCAATCGGCGCGGCCTTCGCCGTGCGCCGCGATCGTGATCGCGTCCGGCTTGTCGCCCGTCACGGTGACTCCTTCAACGTCCAGCGACGGCGTCACGCGCACTTCTTCATCCGTATTGTTGTTGATCACCGCGGAGATCACGACGCGATCGCCGGCGACGAAGAAGCGCGGCGCCTGCAGTCGCACGATCAGCGGCATCTTCGTGCGCGCGGTCGTCGTTCCCATGCCGACCTGCGTCACCGCCGTCACCGCCCGCGCGTTCGCACGCCACGTCGTCAACGCCTCGGGGAACTTCAACTTCACCGTCGCGGTGCCGTTCGCGTCCGTGATCACGTCGGGTTTCCAGAGCGCCGTCGAACGGAAATCGCTGCGCACTTCGACCTGCACTGCTTCATTGCGCTCGTAGCTGGCCTTGGCTAGATTTTCGTTAATCGCAGCGCCCGAGATGATGAAGGATTGCGGAGCTGGCGACGGTGGAGGGGCAACCATCGGCGCCTCCGCTGTGGTGGTGATCCCTTTCGTATACGCCCCGTATTCGGCTGCGATCGCGCCGCCCATGACGCCGGTCTCCTGGATCGCGTCCTCGACGAAGTTTTGATGCTGCCCCCTCTCGCCATCCTTCTCGCCGGCGCGATCGCGCCGCCGCTCGTCCATCACGCGCTCGTCAATGAGTTGACCATTCTTGTCCACGACGAGCCGCACGAATCGCTGCGCCTGCACGCCCGCGCTCACCTGCATCCGTGAATAGCGCCGCTCGCCGAAGAAGAACTGCCGAGGATCGCCCGCGGGATCCTGCGCGATCGCGGTCACCGATTCGTCCGACACCGACAACGCGACTTCCGCCGCGACGGGACGCCCACGATCGTCGCGTGTCGTGATCGTCACCGCGCCTTCCGCGCGCGGCTCGAACTCCTCGCGATCGAGCTTCACATCGACGTCGATGAAATGCTCGACCGGCGGCACGACGATCGACTTCGTGTCGAGCGCCAGCGTGCGATCGAAAATCGACGCGGCCGTGATGAAGAAATTCGGCACGTGCCGGTCGTCGAGCGGCAACTGCACGAGCTTCACCGTGCCGTCGAGATGCAGCAACTGCGTGTCGAGGATCTCGTCGGACGTCGTCGTGAGCACGACCCATCGCCCGCTCGCGGGAGTCACGATCATCACCGGCGCGGTCTCGCCGGAGCGCGCGGTCTCCTTGTCGAGCACGATCTCGAGTCCCGAGGACGTGTGATAACCGAGGTCTGTCGTTGCGTTGCGGCCGGCCCAGATGCCGGTCTCGACCTGCACGAGATCCGCTGCGCGTGAAGCGCGCCCGCGATCGACGTCTTCACTGGACCACTTCACGATGAAGTAGCCCTCGCGATCGGGTGTGAACGTGAACTTCGCTTCGCCCTTCGCGTCGGTCGTCACCTTCGTCGCGCTGATTTCCTCGTCGTGATATTGCGCGTCTTTCTCGTCCCATCGGCGCCGCACGACGCGCACGTTGCCGGTGACTTCGACCGGCTGATCGTTCGCATCCATCGCTTTGAAATTGATCGACGCGCGCTCGCCGGGCCGATGAATGTAGTGCTCGGGATTGGCGAGCACGGCGTAGCGCTGCCGCGTGACGTTGACCGTGCCTTCGCCGACGACTTCGCGGCGCGACGCATCGGTGACGCGCGCTTCGATGACGTAGCTCGTATCGCTGCCGTCGCGCGGTGACTCGATCCGCACGATCGCGTGGCCGCTCTCGTCGGTCTTCAGCGTCTCCTGCCGCAGCACATTGCCGCGCCAGTTGTAGCCATTGTTCGGGCTGTCGAAGTACCACGGATATTCGCGCCATGGGAACCAGTAGCGGTAGAACGGCCGCTGGTAGATGACGACGTTGACCGTCGCATTCGCAACCGGTCCGCCGAAGTAGTACTCCGCATCGACCGATGCTTCGACGGTGTCGCCGAGGCGGTAGCGTTTCTTTTCGCCATTCTCCTCGGGCGTCGAAACGGAGACGCGGAACTCGGGGAGCTTGTATTCCTCGAGGCGGAAGAGCTGCGCCGAGCCGACGTAGTTGTTGGTGGTGGATCGGAAGTTGATCTGGTACGCGCCGAGGGGCATCGAGGAGGTCAGCTTGACCTCGGACCAAAACGTTCCGAACGCATTGAGCGTCGCCTTGCCGCTCGAAACTTTCTCGTTGCGCGGGCCGATGATCTCGTAGTCGAGTGCGTCGTGCGGCGTCGACCACTCGTCGTTGCTGCGCGTGCGCGCGATGATCTTCCACTGCACCGTTTCCTCGGGGCGATACGCAGGGCGATCGGTGAACGCGTAGATGCGCCACTGCCGTTCGCTCTCGTCGCGCGCGCCGTACGTGTACGTCTCGTGATGTGCCTGGCGCGCGTCCTTCGATGCGAAGACGACCGTCTGTCCGCCGTAGTTGTTGCTCGCGATGCGTGCGCGCGCGAAACCGTTCGCGTCCGTCTGCGTCGTCTGCATTTCGTAGCTGACGTCTTTCACCGGCGTCCACACGCGCACCTGCGCGTTCGGAACCGGCTCGCCGGTCATCACGTCGGCGACGTAGATCTGCAGCGCACCATTGAGCGTCTGCGTCACGATCGTCGTGTCGTTGATGAGGAGGAGCTGACACGACGTCTTCCCGTTCGCGCGTGCGGAGACGACGTACGCGCCGCTGTCGAGTCGCGGCGTTACTCGCACGCGCTCCATTCCCGGCTCGTGCTCGCCCGTGTCTTTCGTGTCGAACGACCAGCGGCGCAGCGGCGTGCGGATGTCGCAAAGATCGTTGACCCACAACTTGCCGACGCGCGGCTTCGCATCGCGCACGAGATCGATCTGCGTGATCGCGAGCTCGATCTTCGGCACGTTGCGCCACGAGAGCACGAATTCCTGTTCCGAGCGCGGCAGGAAATTCGAGCCGACGGAGACGGTGACGGCCGGCAACACGATCTCCTCGATCGCAGCTTTGGCTTGATCGTAGTAGCGCGTCTCGCTCGGCTTGAACTCTTCGCGGATGCGTTTGAAGAGCTCGAGCGCTTTGAGGTACTCGTGCTTGCGCGCCGCCTCGCCGTTTTCGAGCACGACCACCGCACCCTGACTCGCGAGCTGCTGCGCGTACAGGAACAGCGCGTCGTCGTACCACGGCGTCGCCTTGCGATCGCGAATGATCAGCTCGAGATGCTCGAACGCGCGCTCGACGCTGTCCGGCCGCTGCTCGCTGATCAGCTTCGTCGCGAGCAGAAAGCGCGCGTGCGCACGCTCTTCCACGTTGTCCGCGATCGCGACCGCGTTGACGAGCACTTCTTTCGGAACGTTGTACGCGTTCTCGCTGTCGTCCCATTGCGTGCGCGCGGTTTTCCAGACGAGGTCGAGATAGCGGCGGCGTGCGACGGCAAGGTCATCACTCCCCGCCCACCAGTCGAGCGCCGCAATGTAATGCTGCTGCGCCTGCGACGGATTGCGGTAGGTGCGATTCGAATTGACCATGTCGCCGAGCGATTCCTGCGCCTCGGCCCACACGCGATCGTGATCGTCGCCGCTGTCGCGAATGATCGCTTCGAGCCCATCCTCCGCGCTCTCCCGCGCCGTCGGATCACTCGTCGGATTCGCCGCATCCGCGCGCCACCCCGTGTCCGCGAGCCGGAACTTGATCCAGCGCTTCTCCTCCGGCGCCGTCTCGAGCTTCGCAGCCTCCTCGTACAACTCGTGCGCGCGCCCGAACGACTTCTCGTCGTAACTCGACTCCGCCTGCTTCTTCAGCGCGTCATACGGACCAGCCGCGGAGAGAAGCGGAAGAAGCAGCAGAAGAGCAAGCGTGGCAATGCGTCGCATAGTTGCGCATTAGACCAGCGGGGCGGGGAGAAGGTAACTTCGGAGTGCGGCG
>DATKFO010000357.1:0-3467 GCA_035544355.1 Thermoanaerobaculia bacterium | reverse complement strand
GCCGATCGTGCTCGTCCTCTACGGCGCCGCGCTCGTGACGTACCTCTTCTCGTACATCGCTCCGTCGCGCGTCGTCGCGCACCCGCAGACGCGCTTCATCATGCGTCTCGCGCTGACGGAAGCGGTCGCGATCTACGGACTCATCGCCGCGCTGATCGCACACGACTGGCGCATCTACATCGGACCGTGGATCGTCGCAATCGTCGGATTCATGCAGGCGATGCCGTCCGAGCAAGACGAGCGATAACGCCCGCCAGCGTTTGCAGCGCTTCTTCGTCTTCCAACTCACCGCCGATTTTGCGCGTGACGAACGGTTTCATCAGCGAAGCATCGTCGATGAAGTTCCAATTCATCGTGCGAAGAGTTTCGAGCAGCGACTCCTGCGCGTACTGCCCGCCAACCGGCGCCGCATTCAACAACGCGACCGGTTTGCCTACGAGGTCTCCGACCGACACAAGCCAGTCGAGCAAGTTCTTCAACGCACCCGGAACGCCGTGCGCGTACTCAGGACTCGAAATGAGAACCGCATCCGCGCCGATCAGCAACTTGCGCAATTCGCGAACGGCCGGCGGCGGCTCGGAACCTTCCGCATCGAGATCCGGATTGAAATGCGGGAGCGTTCCAACGCCCGCGTACATAGCGACCTCGACGCCCTCCGGCGCAACACGCGCTGCCGCGCGCAGGAGCGCCGCGTTCGAGGAATTGCTTCGCAGGCTGCCGCTGATGGCGATGATTTTCATCGTTTGTAGTGGGCAGTTTGCAGTGAGCAATGGGCAGAAATCATCTCTGCTCACTGCCCACTGCTCACTGCCTACTCACCGCGGAACAACCGCAATGATCCGCAGCGGCCCGCCTGATCCGCCCGCGATTTTCATCGGCAGCGCGATCACGGATGCGCCGCGCTCCGGCACGCGCTCGAGGTTCGCGATGTTCTCGAATCCCGGCACGTTTGCGCCGTTCGCGATCTGGTGCACGATGAAATCCTTCGACTGGCCGTAGTCGATGCTCGGCGTGTCGATGCCGATCGCCGCGGCGTGCCGCTCGTTGACGAGCAGCTTCGCCGCATCCTCGCCGTACGAGGGGAAGTGCAGGTTGTCCGTCGCGCCGGGCGTGTCGTCGCCGAAGTACGACTTGCGATCGGGATAGCGCTTTCCCCAACCGGTGCGCAGCAACACGATCGTGCCTGCCGCAATCGAGCCGTTCCGCGACTCCCACGCGCGGACGTCGTCGGCACTCAAGCGATAGTCCGCATTCGCCGCAGCCTTGTCGCTCACGTCGATCACCACGGCGGAAGCAACGAGCTGCGAAAGCGGAATCGCATCCGCGGTGTGCCCACTCTCGGCGAAATGGATCGGCGCATCGAGATGCGTGCCGCCGTGCTCCGGCGCGCAGAACTGATTCGCCGCGTAGAACCAGCCGCCCGGCGTCTTCCCGTGCGAAAGCACCTCGAGCTTGAACGTCGTCGGCGACGTCGGCCAGTACAGCGTGTGCTCATCGAACGACCACGTGAGGTCGACGAGCTCCGCGTGCTGCACATCGATCAGCGGCCGCGACGACGTCGTTGCGCACGCGCAGAGGGCGAGAAGCGTGAGGAGTGCGAGTTTGCGATGCATGCGCGAATCTTAAACGTAGGACAGGCTTCAGCCTGTCCAGCTTCGAACGAGAACGGGACAGGCTGTCCTACGTGAAGTAGAGAAACGCCGTTCTCCCCGATTTCCGAGGGATCCTCGGATCATGATCATCGGACGGCGCAGTCATCGAAGACATCTCCCACACTTTCAGAGCGACTACCGCACCTATTTCGTCACCTACGTGACTCTGGAGCGAGTCGTCCTTCCGCATGAGGCTCGCGACATTGCACGGCGCCACATCATCGAGCGTCGCAGCATGTACTTCCTGCACGTGGCAATCGTGATGCCCGATCACGTGCACCTCATCCTCACACCAGGTTGGGATGCCAGCGGGCACTGTTACTCGCTGTCCGAGATCCTCCGTCGAATCAAGGGCGCGTCGGCGCGAGAGATCAATCTGCTGCTCGGTTGTCGCGGCGCGCTCTGGCTTGACGAGTCCTTCGATCACGAGCTTCGTCGCGATGAAGACCTGCGAAAGAAAGCGGAATACGTTTGCAACAACCCAGTGCGACGAGGCCTGGTCTCCACGCCCGATGAATACCGCTGGCTGTGGAGATCATGGATCGAAGGAAACGTAGGACAGGCTTCAGCCTGTCCATCCTGGAATGAGAACGGGACAGGCTGAAGCCTGTCCTACGTGAACACCAGGACGTCGCGGCTGAACGTGACGTCGGTGTCGCTCGCGTCGCGACGCCGGTACGTGGTCGTGATCAGATCGCGAACCGCATCGCGATCGAGATGCGCGACGTGCGTGATGCGCTCGTGTCGCGCGAGCGTGAAGTGCGGCGCGAAATTTTCGACCGTGCGCTGCACGCGATCGCGCTCCTGTCCACGCAGCTCGACGAGATCATCCGGCCCCGGAATGGCGACAAGCAGCCTGCCTCCCGGTTTCAGCACACGCCGAAACTCGCTCGGATTCATGCGCGCCGTGATCGACGTGACTGCATCGAACGAGTGATCCGCATACGGCACGAACCGATCCGCATTCGCGACGATCCACGTGCAAGAAGGATCGCGCCGCGCCGCAAGCGCGATCGCCGGAACGGAGATGTCGAGACCATGCGCATCGGCGTCGTAAGCGCGCCGAAACGCGACGAGGTGATGTCCCTCGCCGCAACCTGCATCGAGCACCGCGCTCCCACGCGCGAGCGGCAACCACTCCACGATCGCGCGCACGAGCGGCTCGAAGAGCCCGCGATCGAACAGCCGCCGCCGCGCCGCCGCCGCTTCGCGCGAATCGCCAGGCTCGCGCGAGCGGCGGTCCTGCGGCTGGAGGAGGTTTACGTAGCCGGTGCGTGCGACGTCGAAGGAGTGCGCATTCGCGCAAACGCAACGGCGCTCCTCTCGAACGAGAGGAGCGCCGCAGTTGCGAACGGTGCAGAGGAGGATCGGCACGCCGCAATCATGAATGATTGCTCTTCGCGCAGGTGCAGTTGCAATCGTATTCCTTTGCTGTAGTCGGAGGTGGCATCGCCACCACATTCGCAAGATGCGCATGCGCGTTGGCCGTGCGGTTCGGCGGTTGCGACTTGCTCAGCTTCGGCGCGAGGTGCTCGATGAACTGCACCCATGCGCAATTTTTTGCTTTCGCGAATTCGAGCTGGGCGTAGCTCTCCGCAATCGGCCGGTCGGGGAAGTAGATCGAGAGGCCGTTCGCCCCGGCGACGGAACGCGCGATCGTACGCCCGCGACGAATGACGGCAGAACGGATCTTTGGCTTGACTGCGGCCGCGGCGGCGGCAATCGCCGTCTTCGGCAGACGAAGCTCGAGCTGTTCACAGAACGAAATGATGTCGATGTAGTCGGGATTTGCGAACGACTGACAGTACCGCCGCG
>DATKFO010000356.1:0-5991 GCA_035544355.1 Thermoanaerobaculia bacterium | reverse complement strand
GAGTCCGCGGTCGAGAAGACGCCGCTGCTCGAAGGCGCCGCGTTCGCGCGCGAGATCAAGATCACCGCGGACGCGATCGATCTCACGCCGTACACGCTCAGCGCGACGATCGACGGCGCGGAGTACAGGCTCGGCGATCCGTACCCGGTCGACGGCCCGCACACGCTCGTCGTGAACGGCGTCGACGGCGCGAACAACCACTCCGAGCCGATCACGATCAAGTTCGCCATCGACCGCTCGGCGCCGGAAGTGCTCCTGCGCGAGAGCGGCCAGCCGTTCCCGGCCGGCAAGACGTTCACGCGCGACATCATCGCGACGATCACGTATCAGTCGGCCACGACGCCGGCGATCGACGCGAAGATCGACGGTCAGACGTACACGCTCGGCCAGCCGTATGCGCCCGAGGGGCGTCACGAGATCGTCGTGGTCGTCACGAACGCCGCCGGTCTTTCGACGACCGTAAAGGCCGCGTTCACGATCGACAAGACGCCGCCCACGATTCAACTCTTTGCCAACGATCAGCCGTGGACGCCTGACCAGAAGTACTCGGCGGACGTGAAGGTGACGGTCCGCGCGCAGGACAACCTCGCCACGGCGCCGAAGACGAAGATCCTGCTCGACGAGCAGGAGATCCTCGACGGCTACGTCATCACGCGCGAAGCGTTCCACGAGATCGTCGCGCACGTGACGGACGACGGCGGCCTCACCGGCCAGTCGGGTCCGTTCAAGTTCGTGCTCGACAAGACGAAGCCCGTCGTCAGGATCAAGGTCGACGGCGAGCCGCTCGAGAGCGGCGACAAGTTCAACCACGCGATCACGCCCGAGATCACGATCGAAGACCTCACCCTGACGACGTTCACGGCGACGTTGAACGGTCAGACGTACGAGAAGGGCGCGAAGATCGAGACCGATGCGAAGTACACGCTCCTCATCTCGGTCAAGGACGATCTCGGCTTCACCACCACGCTCGACCCGATCGCGTTCATCGTCGACAAGACGCCGCCCGTCGTTCTCGTGAAGGAGAACAACGTCAGGTTCGAAGGCGGCCAGTTCGATCGCGACGTCACGCCGATCGTCGACGTGCAGGATCTGACGGAGACGACGATCACCGCGACCGTCGACGGCAGGATCTGGACATCCGGCACGGCGATCACCGAGGAAGGCGATCATGTGCTGAAGGTGACGGTGACCGACGAGCTCGAGTGGAGCTACGTCGTGCCGCCGATTTCCTTCACCGTCGACAAGAGCAAGCCGGTCGTGCTCATCACCGAGCGCGGCGAAGAGCTCCTCGACGGCCGCATCTTCAACCGCGACGCGCAGCCGAAGATCACGGTCACCGACACGACCGCGCCGGCGACCGTCATCACGCTGAACGGACAGCCGTTCGCGTCCGAGCAGCTCGTTACGGCGGAACAGAAGCACGTCCTCAAAGTCACGGCGACGGACGCACTGAATCACGTCACCGACGTTCCGCCGATCACGTTCACTGTCGACAAGACGCCGCCGGCGCTCGCGCTCACGGAAAACGGCTCGCCGCTCGTCAACGGCGCGATCCTCAACCACGACGTCACGCCGCACCTCGCGGTCTCGGATCTCACGACGTACACGACCGTCGCGAAGCTCGACGGCAATGACTTCCAGCTCGACACGCCGGTCACGGCGGAGGGCGCGCACGTCCTCGACATCGCCGTCACCGACGCCGCGCAATGGAAGTCCACGATTCCGAACCTCGGCTTCTTCATCGACAAGACGCCGCCGCAGGTGACGGTCTCGGCCGACAACAAGGTGATGAAGTCGGGCGACGAGTTCGGCGCGGCGATTACGCCGAAGATCGACATCGTCGACATCAGCGCGACGACGATCGCCGCCACGCTCGACGGCGCGCCGTACGTGCCGGGCACGCCGATCACCGCCGAAGGGAATCACACGCTCGTCGTCAGCGTGACCGACGCCGCGAAATGGAAGACGGACGTGCCGCCGATCGCGTTCGCGATCGACATGTCCGCGCCGGTCGTGACCGTCACCGAGCACAACGTGCCGTTCGAGTCGGGCACGAAGTTCAACCGCGACGTCGAGCCGAAGATCGTCGTGACCGATCTCACGAAGACGACGATCGACGCGAAGCTCACTTCACCAAACAGCGTCCAGACGTACGCGGTCGACAGCATCATCTCCACCGAAGGCAACCACACGCTCACGATCTCCGTGACCGACAACCTCGGCCACGTCACCGTCGTTCCGCCGATCTCGTTCCTCGTCGACAAGACCGCGCCGGTCGTGAAGGTCGTCGCCGCGGGCAGGGAGATCCAGTCGGGCGACGCATTCCTCAACAGCGTCAAGCCGGAGATCCTCGTGACCGACGTGTCGAAGACGACCGTCGACGCGAAGATCAACGGCCAGCCGTTCGTCTCCGGCCTCGAGATCACGCACGAAGGGAAGTACACACTTACGGTCACCGTGACGGACGAAGTCGGCTGGGCGACGACCGTCCCGCCGATCGACTTCTACGTCGACGCGACTGCGCCCGAGGTGAAGCTCGTCGATCAGGACGGCGAAGAGCTGAAGAACGACTCGTGGTACGCGGCCGACGTCACGCCGCGCGCGATCGTCACCGACACCACCACGACGAGGACTACCGCCACTTTGACTTCCGCGACTGCGAATGGTCCGCAGCCGTTCGACATGGGGACGAAGATCACCGCGGAAGGGACGTACACGCTCGCGGTCAAGGTCACTGACGCGGTCGGCCTGTTCACGGAAGTCCCGCCGGTCACGTTCCACATCGACAAGACGCCGCCGGCGATCACGTTCATCTCGCCGGTCGCCAACTCTACGATCGGCACGCGCGAAGTCGTCGTCACCGGCGCCTCCGACGACGCGATCTCCGTGTTCGTCAACGGCGCGGAGTCGGTCATCGATCCGGTGGCGAAGAAGTACACGTCGCCGCCGATCGGCCTGCTCGAAGGGCCGAACGTGATCAGCGCCGTCGCCCACGACCGCGCGGGCAACCGCAGCGAGCCGTCAATCACGGTCACGCTCGACACGCGTGCGCCGGAGATCACGATCACGTCGCCCGCGGAAGGCGCGTGCCTCGACGTCACCACGCTCGAAGTGAAAGGCACCGCGTTCGGCGGCGTCAGCGCGATCAAAGTCACGGCCGGCAACGCCGCGCCGGTCAACGCGACGATCAGCAGCGACGGACTGGCGTGGACCGCGACGATCCCGACGCCGAATGAAGGCCGGCTCGCACTCGCGATCGAGGCGAGCGACGCAGGCGGTCACACTTCGACGATCCTCCGCACCGTCACGATCGACCGCACGAAACCGGTCATCGAAGTCACGGAAGGCGGCGTTGCATTCGAAGCGGCGCTCATCCGCCGCCCCGTCGCGCTCAACGTCCGCGCGAAGGACGCCGACGGCAAAGCGGCGCTGACGGTCACGCTCGACGACGCGCCTTATGTTTCGGGCACGCTCATCGAAGCCGAAGGCACGCACACGCTGAAGGCGAAGGCCACCGATTGCGCCGGACACACGTCCGACGAGAAGGTCGTCACGTTCCGCATCGACCGCACGCCGCCCGTGCTCTCGAATCTCGCGCCGGCGCACGGCTCGACGATCGGCAACAAGCCGCCGATCACGGGCGTCGTGAGCGAGCCCGCGACGATCGTCGCCGAGGGGACTCCGTTCGCGGCGACGCTCAACGGCAACAACTTCTCGATCGCCGCGACGCTCGAGGAAGGTCTCAACGAATTCGTCCTCCTCGCGACCGACGCGGCCGGCAACCAGTCGCGCGTGCCGCATGCGTTCACCGTGCAGACGACCGCTCCGACCGTCGAGATCGTCGAGAACGGCTCGCCGATCGCGGCGAACGCACTCTTCAACCGCAACGTCACACCGGTCATCCGCGCGAGCGATCCGAAGGCGACGATCAACGCGACGAAGAACGGCGCGCCGTTCACGTCCGGCACCGCGATCACCGAAGACGGCTCGTACACGATCACCGCGAAAGCGACCGACGCGTTCGGTCACGAGTCCGCCACTGCGACGGCGACGTTCCGCATCGACAAGACCCCGCCGGCGATCAGGATCACCGAGCCCGCCGACGGCATGAAGCTCGCCACCGCGACCATCACGGTTCGCGGCACGGTCAGCGCCGACGCGAGAGTCGTCAGCGTCAACGGCGTTGCCGCGACGCTGCCGGGCGACGGCACGTTCACCGCGACGATCACGCTCGACGGCTCCGACAACGCGATCGTCGCGTTCGCTGCCGACGAAGCCGGCAACAGCGCGTCCGACGTCGCGAACGTCACATTCGAAGGCGGCACGCTCGCCCTCATTCTCACGTCGCCCGCCGACAAGATGCTGACGAACCGTCCGCACGTCGTCGTCGCCGGCCAGATCATCACGCCGTCGGACGCCGAGTCGCTGACGATCAATGGCCAGGCCGCGTCGTTCGACGCCGCCGGCTCGTTCCTGGTCCCCGACTTCCTTCTCGGCGAAGGCGACAACCCGATCACCGCGGCGGTGAAGAAGAAAGGTGGTCAGTCGAGCTCGATCACCGTCACGGTGAAGGCCGATTTCACGCCGCCGGCGCTGAAGGTGCTCGCGAACAGCGTCGAGCTCGCGGCGGGTGCGCGCTTCGCGTCCTCGCCCGCGATCGTGCTCGAAGCGAATGACAACAACCCCGGCGTCACGACGAAGCTGATGATCGACGGCACCACGATCACCGGCGCCGTTCCGTCGCTCGCCGACGGCGGCCACTCGCTGACTGCCATCGCGCGCGACGCGGCCGGCAACGAGACGCGTATCGACCGCACGTTCTTCATCGGCGGCTCGACCGTCACGACCGGCTGCGGCCTCTCGAACATCGATCCCGTCGAGGCGACTTCTCTGTACGACGCAACGATTCGCATTACCGGACGCGCCGGCGGCGCGGCGGCGGTGCTGATCAACGGCGCGCGCGCCGACGTCTCCGACGGCTCGTTCTGCGGCACCGCGACACTCGCACCGGGACGCAACGAGATCACGATCCAGTGCGCGAACGCCGACGGCACGCCGACCACCGACACGCCGGTGAAGGTCGTCTACTACCGCTACACCGATCCGACGATCACGATCGCGACGCCGTCGAGCGGCGCCGCCGTCACGAATCCGAAGATCATCGTGACCGGCACCGTCGGCGCGGGCGTCGTCGAAGGCCACGTCAACGGCATCGACTTCACGGTGCCGGACGACGGCGCGTCGTCGCACAACTTCTCCGTCGCGGACGTCACACTCGCGCCGGGACTCAACGTCATCCGCGCACGCGCCGAAACGACGTCGCATCGCAGCGGCGTCGCCACCGTGCACGTGAAGCTGCTCAACGCCGCGCCGCAGATCGCGCTCACCTCTCCCCTGCCCGGCACGCAGACCGGCGCGAACGCGGTCGACGTCAGCGGCACGTACGCGAACGTCGATCCGTCGACGATCACGATCAGCGCCGGCGGCGCGTCGATCTCCGCGGCGACGCATCCGCTCACCGACACGACCGGCACGTTCACGCTCGCCTCGCTCAATCTCGCGAACGGCGTGAAGTCGACGATCACCGCGACCGGCCGCAACGCCGCGGGCGTCGTCGCGACGTCGTCCGCCGACGTCGAGCAGATCGCGACCGCGCCGCAGATCACGATCACCTCGCCGGCCGACAACACGTTCCTCGCGAACACGGTCACCGGCAAGATCACCGTCACCGGCACGATCGCGAATGCCGAGAACGCGTCGGTGCAGGTCAACGGCGTCGCCGCGACGATGAACGGCGCGTCATTCACCGCCGGCGTCGATCAGACGACGACCGCCGGCGGCTCCACGATTCTCCTCGCGCGCGTGACGCTGTCCGACGGCCGCGTCGCCACCGATGTGGTGCGCGTGTTCCGCTTCGCCGCCGCACTCACTGTCAAAGACACGTTTCCGTCGAAGGATGCGACGGAAGTCGATCCAGCCGTCCTCGTGCTC